>NZ_JBJDRK010000030.1:0-58827 GCF_044987405.1 Microbacterium sp. ZW T2_14
CTCCCGCGGTGCTCACGCGGGTCGGGGCGAGGGGCGTCTGGGGAACGTCGACTTGCCCCGTCGACTCACGCGGAGCGTCGCCGCGACACGCGCGCGATGGCGCCCGCTGCGAGCAGCGAGAGCGCCAGCAGCAGGAACGGCATCGCGCCCGCTCCTCCTGTCGTGGCGAGCTGGGTGGCCTCACCGGCCGAGGCGGCCGAGGCGGCCGCGCCGTCGACCGTTGCGGAGCCGTCGTCACCGGGCGTCCCGTTGTCCCCCGAGTTGCCGGGGTTCGTCGGGTCGGTCGGGTCGGTCGGGTCCGTCGGGTCGGTCGGGTCCGTCGGGTCGGTCGGGTCCGTCGGGTCGGTCGGGTCCGTCGGATCGGTCGGATCGGTCGGGTCGGTCGGGTCGGTCGGGTCGGTCGGCACCACGGTGTCGACCGTGGTGCTGTCGCCGACCACCGAGATCGCGTTGCCGCCGATGGTGATGGGCAGCGAGATCGGCGCCAGGATCTGCGTCCCGCCGAGGATCGAGTCGGTGCCGCCGGTGGTGGCGGTGGTCCCGCCGCCGCCGGTGCCCGGCGCTGCCGCCGCACCGGTCGAGGTGCTGTCGCCGATGCCCGAGATGGCGTTGCCGACGACGTTGACCGGAACCGCGATCGGCGCCAGGATCTGCGTGCCGCCGAGGATGCCGTCCGTGCCGTCGGTGGTGCCGCTGGTGCCTTCGCCGACGGTGCCGGTGGAGGGTGCCGTGGTCGCGGCATCCGTCGACGCGCTGTCTCCGATGACCGAGACGGCGTTGCCGACGGCGGTGATCGGTGCGGTCACCGGTGCGAGCACCTGGGTGCCGCCGAGGATCGAGTCCTCGCCGTCGGTCCAGGCTTCGGCGCCGTTGGAGCCTCCCGAGCCCGAGGGTGCCGTGGTGGCGCCCTCGCTCGAGCTGTCGCCGACCAGCGAGACGGCGTTGCCGACCGCGGTGATCGGTGCGGCGATCGGTGCGAGCGCCTGGGTGCCGCCGAGGATCGAGTCCGCGCCCTCCGTGGTGCCCATCGTGCCGGCCGACGGCGTGCCCGTGCCGGCGGTCGTGGTCGCGTCGGTGGACTCGCTGTCTCCGATGAGGGAGATGGCGTTGCCGCTGACGGTGACCGGTGCGGTCACGGGCGCCACGACCTGGGTGCCGCCGAGGATCGAGTCCTCGCCGTCCGTCCAGGCGTCGGCGCCGGTGGAGCCGCCGGAGCTTGCGGACGTCGTGGTGGCGTCCTCGCTCGTGCTGTCGCCGACGACCGAGATCGCGTTGCCCGAGACGGTCACCGGAGCGGCGATCGAGACGAGCCCCTGGGTTCCCGAGAGCAAGCCGTCCTGGCCCGAGGTCTCGGCCGTGGCGGTCGCCGGAGCGGCGGCGGGTGCCGGTGCCCCGGTCGCGGCGTCCGTCGACGAGCTGTCGCCGACGACCGAGATCGCGTTGCCCGCGACCGTGACCGGCACGTTCACCGACACGAGCGCCTGCGTGCCCGAGCCGACGCCGTCGGAGCCGCTCGTGGTCGCCGCGGCGGGAGCCGGGGCGGGAGCAGGCGCCGCGGTGGTCGCGCCGCTGCTCGACGAGTCGCCGAGCACCGAGAGCGAGGTGCCGCTGATGTTGATCGGAAGGTTGACGTCGATGATCGCCTGGCTGCCTGACAGCAGCCCGTCATCGCCCGTCGTCTCGGCCGCATTGGCGACCGTCGCGCCGAGCAGCGTGATGCCGCCGGCGAGGAGCGTGCCCAAGAGGGCGCGCTTGTAGAAAGTACGCATGGTGTTCCCCTTTGTGGATTGATCGGTTCGCAGCGCGCGCGTCCCAGGAGCGGACGTACGAGGCGTTGCTCAGCGCGTGAGGGCGCGCTGGTTCCTCTGCCGCACGAGCTCGGGTGAGCAGGGCGGCGAGATCCCGATCAGTCGGGGGAGACGTCGGTGGAGCCGACGGGCGCCGGCGGCGCGTGCTCGTCCTCCGGCCCTGCTCGACGCACCCAGGCACGGTGTGCGGCGAACGGGAGGAGGGCAGCAAGCGCCCAGACGCCGAGACCCGCACCACCGGGTCCCGCGGAAGAAGTCGGCAGAGAGAGTCCGCCGGCGGAGTTGAGGGGTCCGCTCACGGCAAGCGCGGCGGACGAGACCACGACCGTGGCGGCTGCGGCAGCCTGCGACACGGATGCCGCGGCCCAGCCGCCGACCGTTGCGGCAGTGGTCGAGAAGAGGGCGGATGCGGCATCCGTCAGCGCGGCGGGCGTGCTGGCCGGCGCCGCGTCATCGCCGGCGAGGCCCGCGAGACCGGGGCCGGCGGGACTGTCGATGATGCCGGGAAGCGAGGGCGTCTCGCCGGCGCCGCCCGCAGGCGGGAGCCCGACGGTCGCGCCGGTTTCGTCGACCGCGCCGATGACGCCGGTCAGCGTGTCGTCGACCGTGCCGCCGAGGTCGTTCACCGCGTCGTCGAGGCCGATCCCGGAGACGATGCCGCCCACGACCGGCACCTCGGTCACGAGGCCGACGACGGGCTGAGTGATGCCGCTCACGACACCGCCGGAGACGACGTCGGAGACCGGCTGAGTGACGTTCGTGACGACCGTCCCGACGGTCTGGACCACCTGGCTGACGGGCTGCTGGACCGGCGCGGGAGTCGCGTCGACCACGGTGTTGACGGCGCCGGTAACGCCCGTGGTCACGGTCGAGACGGTGGTGGTGACCGTTGTCGCGGTCGTGTCGACCAGCGAGGTCACGGCACCGAGTGCACCCCCGAGCAGTCCTCCGTCATCGGCCTCGTCGGCATGCGCCTGTCCGTGGCCGAGGCCGAGGACCAGCGAGAGGACGATCCAGGCGAACGCGGTTGCGACCCCGATCAGGGCCAGCCGCACGATCCTCGGCAGCTGCGAGGTTGCGATCTCCACGTTCACCTCCCACGACGAAAGAGCCGCACGTTCCGAACGGATCGTGCGTAGGGGTGCCTGGACTTGCGACGATACCGCCTGCCCGGGCGCCGTGTCCAGACCCCTCTCGCGACGATTCCGATCGCCGCTCCTCGCGCGCGCACGGCGTGTCTGTGTCCCCGGAATTGTGCACAGGGCGCGATGCACACCCCAACCTTCAACCCCGACTTCAATCACATCCCCCTCCACAGGCTGTGGAGGAGGCATCGGCTGATCAGAACCGATTTCTGGGGAGATCGTGCTCGAAAAGCAGCGAGTTCTCCACAGTGGTTGTTCACAGGCGTGTCGGCGTTTCACGCAGGCTCTCCACAGAGTTATCCACAGGTCGTGTTGCGCGTGTCGGAGGCCGTCCTTAGCGTGGGGTGCGGCCCACTCGTGGCGCGCGCCTCCGTGCTGGACACAACGGCGTGACAGCGGCAGGGGGATCGCACACGGGGGTTCGGCGGGGAAGCGGGATGCTGCGGCATCCCGCGATCGGGTCGTGCACGCAGAGGCGTGCACGGCGAGCCACGCCTGTTCGTGCCCTGACCAGTCGGACGATGTGAACGAACGATAAGGAGGACTCGCAGCCTATGTCGATCGCCGACATCTCCGATGAGCGCATGGGAGGTCCCCGTGGTGAGCACCGTGACTTCGAGCGCACTCCCCCGCACGATCTCCTCGCCGAGCAGAGCGCGCTCGGCGGCATGCTGCTGTCGAAGGATGCCGTCGCCGACGTCATCGAGACGCTCCGCGGCGCCGACTTCTACGTGCCGAAGCACGAGCTGATCTTCGAGGCGATCCTCACCCTCTACTCGCACGGCGAGCCGACCGACGTCGTCGCCGTCACCGATGAGCTCATCAAGACGGGCGAGCTGCAGCGCGCCGGCGGCGCCGACTACCTGCACACGCTGACGTCGATCGTGCCGACCGCTGCGAACGCCGGGTACTACGCCTCGATCGTGTCGGAGCGAGCACTGCTGCGCCGCCTCGTCGACGCCGGAACCCGCATCGTGCAGATGGGGTACTCGGGTCAGGGTGAGGCGCTCGACCTGGTCAACAACGCCCAGGCCGAGATCTACTCGGTGACAGGTGCAGAGGCCGCCGAGGACTACGTGCCGCTCACGATCGCGGTGGATGCCGCGGTCGAAGAGATCGAGGCCGCGCGCGGTCGCGACGGCCAGATGACCGGCATCCCGACCGGCTTCTCGGGTCTGGACGCGCTCACCAACGGGCTGCACCCCGGTCAGATGATCATCATCGCGGCGCGGCCCGCCATGGGTAAGTCGACGCTCGCGCTCGACTTCGCCCGTTCCGCCGCGGTCAAGCACGACATGCCGACCATCTTCTTCTCTCTCGAGATGGGCCGCAGCGAGATCGCCATGCGCCTGCTGAGCGCCGAGGGCGCCATCCCGCTGCAGTCGATGCGCAAGGGCACGCTCGACTCGCGCGACTGGACGACCGTCGCCGCGACCCGTGGCCGCATCAACGATGCTCCCCTCTACATCGACGACAGTCCGAACATGACGCTCGTCGAGATCCGGGCGAAGTGCCGGCGGCTCAAGCAGCGTGCGGGCCTGAAGCTCGTCGTCATCGACTACCTGCAGCTGATGACCTCGGGCAAGCGTGTCGAGTCGCGTCAGCAGGAGGTGTCGGAGTTCTCGCGAGCGCTCAAGCTGCTCGCGAAGGAGCTGGGCGTTCCCGTCATCGCCCTCTCGCAGCTGAACCGTGGTGCCGAGCAGCGCGCCGACAAGAAACCCGCCCTGTCGGACCTGCGCGAGTCGGGCTCGATCGAGCAGGACGCCGACATGGTGGTGCTCCTGCACCGCGAGGCCGCCTACGAGAAGGACTCGCCGCGCGCCGGCGAGGCCGACCTCATCGTCGCCAAGCACCGCAACGGCCCAACCGACACGATCACCGTCGCCTTCCAGGGCCACTTCTCCCGCTTCACCGATATGGCCCCGGGCGACTTCGGGTAGCGCGCATCAAGATCGGCCCGATGGATCGCGGTGCGACGGCGGAGGCCACGAATCGCGGCGACTGAGCGCCCCATCTCGACGAAGGAGTTGACATGTGGATCGAGTGCTTCGAGAAGGACGTGCGATTCGACGGCGGGGACGTCGAGTCGCTCGTCGAGCAGTTCGTCGCACACGTACGGGGGACGCACGACGTTCCCTACCCAGATGACGAGGTGCGACTGTGGGGGCGCAACTTCGCGGATGCCTCGGCACGCGAAGACGGCCCGGTCGAGCGACTTCCCTCGATCGGCTCGATAGAGGTGCATCCCGTAACGGAGGAGCGCATCGACGACTGGCTGCGGTTCTTCGACCGCGACGCCTTTCCCGACAATCCCGACTGGGGATCCTGCTACTGCCTGCATCCCCATACCGGCGACGTTCCCGAACGCCCGTGGCGTGACGTGCGGGTCGAGATGGTCGAGCGGCTGCGGTCCGGAGCGACGCTGGGATACCTCGCGTACGTCGACGGCAGCCCGGCGGGCTGGGTCAACGCGTCTCGCCGATCGACGTACGCCAAATACGACGGCATCGATCCCGACGGGCCGGCTCCCGACGCGGTGGTGGGCGTCTCCTGCTTCGTCATCGCCCCGCCCTACCGGCGCCACGGCGTCTCATCGGCGCTCCTGGATCGCGTCGTCGCCGACGGCGCGGCGCGCGGCGCACGATACGTCGAGGGATACCCGCGTCGAGTGGAAACCGGCGACGATTCCGGGGCGTTCTGCGGTCCCCGTTCGATGTTCGATGCACGCGGCTTCGCGCCCGCCGAGGAGCATGAGCGCTACACCGTCGTCCGGAGGCCCGTCTGATCCGGGGCGCGACCATGGCATCGTGACCTCCAGTCCCGTGAGGTCCTGACACACGGAGCTCGCCGTCAAGCTCATCACGGGTTTCGCTGGGCCCATCGTCGGCGGTCTCGTGGCCCTCGCTGTACCGAAGGTATGGGGCGCGTACTCCGCGATGTGTCCTTCGGCGAGCTTCCCGACGGTTGAGGATCCCTACCCACAGCAGTTGGGCCATCTTTCACCGGAATCGATGATGACCCTGGTGGCCATTTAGAGGCGCAGACCGCTCCGGTCGGGGTCGTGACGCCCTAGCCACGACTGCTGGGCTTTGGCTGGCGACGGCGTACACGTCCACGTTCGCAAAGGGTTCGTGTAGATGGACCTTCGTCGCCCGGCTTGAGGCGGCTGGCAACGGACATTGCTGAGTCGAGTGTCCGCCATGGGACGGGACGGTGGACAAGTCGTGCCAATCCCTACAGGTAGCGCGCTCTTTTCCACGCCACGGCTTCCAGCATGTCCGGGGTGGCCTGCCCGGCCGTGGGACACTGGCACGAATTCCCGTCGACGTGAGGTCGCCATGCCCTGGGCCCTGTTCGCCTACGGCCGCAGCAAGCCGCCCAAGACTCCCTTGCGCCGTGCGCTCTGGGCGTGCGCGCTCCTCCTCTTCTGCGGCGCGCTGCTGCCCTTTGTGATCGCCGGCGTCGTCGAGCAATGGGCCTCCGGCCAGATCCTCGGCGGACTGCTGATGGCATGGCTCGCGGCTCTGCTGGCGTTCGGTGCCGGAGCCGCTGTCTACACCCTTGTGCGGACGGTGCGCGAGCGCCGCAAGCGGCCGTAGCAATTCGAGCGCCGACGCACCAGATCGCTGATCGGGGCGAAACGCGGCACACACCACCGATCTTCCCGACGGCTGAGGACCCGGATACGTTGTCGGGCCAGCGATATCGGAGTAGCGTGCTGGCGATACGCTCGAACCCAGCCGGTCGACCCGCTGGCTCTTGCTGCCCACGATCGAGAAGACCGAGAAGATCGCATGGAAGCCGACCCTCGCGCCGCCCCGGTTGAGCCGATCACGTTCGCAGGCGGCGTCTTGGATCGATATCGCCACGTGTGCTCGTTCGTGAACGGCGGGCCAGAGTCGGACGCGGTGCTCGACCCGTTCATCAGCCAGGGGATCGATCGCGACGATCGACTGCTGTACGTAGTCAGTCCCGAGGAGACCGCAGCACCTGTCAACCGCATTCGCCGGCTCGGATACGACGCGGGTGACCTGATGCATCGTCACCGCTGCGAAGTGCATACGTGGAACGACACCTACTTGCGAACCGGAGGGTTCGATCCACAGGACACGTTCGATCTGCTCGACCACCTGCTGTTGGACCCGGCGGCGCCGCAGACCCGGATGATGTGCGACATGGGATGGGCGGCCGACCGTGACGGTGTCGCTGAGCAGCTGATCCAGTTCGAAGCCCGCGCGAACTTCATCCATGCCCGGCATCGGCATGTCGTCATCTGCTCGTACGACGCCTCCTTGTTCGACGGTGGTTTCATCGTCGATGTTCTGCGCACCCATCCGATGGTCGTGGTGGGAGGGATGCTGCAGGAGAATCCCTTCTTCGTCGACCCCGCGGCTTTTCTTGAGGAGCGCGCGCGGCTGGCGGCGTCTTGAGCTCCGCGGAGTCCGAACCCGGTGTGCCGAATGGCGGCGATGATGACGTCGCCGCCCGGGAATCGCGACGCTGGCTGCGAGACATGGGCGCGCTTCTCGCACTTCCCGCCCTGTGGGTCGATCACGAGCCGCTCGAGATAGCGGACGGCCTGCTGAGCGTCATCGGCAGCATCCTGGCGCTCGACAGCGTGTACGCCCGCTTCGACGACGCACGCGACCCCCTCGAAGTGTGGCGGCCCTCAGGGCCGAGGCCGCCGGAGGAACTGCAGCCGTTCATCACGGCCAACCCACCGGCGGCCTCCGGTCTCACGACCGGGTCTTCCCACTCCGGGTCGGAGCAGGCTCGCGTCACGAGCCTGCCGCTCGCGCTGCCGTGGGGGACCGGCCTGGTGCTGGCCGCCAGCCGACGGGAGCTCTTCCCGACCGAGACCGAGACGCACCTGCTGAGGGTCGCCGTCAGCCAAGCCGCCATCGGCATCCACACGGCGCGACGCCTGACGCGCGAGCACGCGGCTCGAGTCGCCGCGGAGACCGCGCTTCACCGGCAGACCGCCGTTCTCAGTGCGCTCGTCGACGAGGTCGAACCGGCATTGTCATCGGCGGCTCGGAGCGTGCGAGAGGCGGCGCGACTTGTCGCGGAGGCATCCCTCGTCGAGGGCACGGGTGATACGCGGAGCGCCTCAGGCCCGGGTTCGCGTGCGGACGAGGGCTCGAGCGCGGTCGGTGCACGGCCGGCGTTGACGCGGCGCGAGACCGAGGTGCTGGGGCTGCTCGCTCAAGGACTGAGCAACAAGGAGATCGCCGGAGTGATGTGGCTCAGCGACAGGACGGTCGAACGTCACATCACGAGCCTCTACCGGAAGATCGGCGTCGTGCGGCGCAGTGAGGCGACGGCGTTCGCCCTGCACAACGGCATCAAGTAGTCCGCGGGCCGAAGCCATCCGGAACGGGGGTTGAGGGGTTCCCCTCAGTCCCCCTCATCACCGTCGTCGGAATTGGGGGGTTGCCCCGACGTGACGGATGCGCCCGTGCGGGAGTGTCGAGTGCAGGTGCGATCGCGCACCTGCACCCACCCCGTAAGGAGCAATCATGACCATCACCCAAACCTCACCCGCAGCCGAGGAGCAGAGCGATTCCACGGCGATCCGTCCCTTCCGGGTGGATGTCCCGCAGCCCGTGCTCGACGATCTGCGCGCTCGCGTCCGAGCGACTCGCTGGCCCGACCCCGAGATCGTGGACGATGCCTCGCAAGGCGTACAGCTCCCCGTCCTCCAGGCTCTCGCCGCCCACTGGTCCGACCACTACGACTGGCGAGGAGTCGAGGCGCGCCTCAATCAGCTCCCGCAGTTCGTCACGGAGATCGATGGTGTCGACATCCACTTCATCCACGTCCGGTCCGCCCGCGAGGATGCTCTGCCGATGATCGTCACGCACGGATGGCCGGGATCGGTCATCGAGCAGATGAAGATCGTCGACCCTCTGACGGATCCGCAATCCCATGGTGCGGACGCAGCCGACGCATTCCACCTCGTGATCCCGTCGCTGCCGGGACACGGGTTCTCCGGCAAGCCGACCGAGACCGGATGGGACCCGATCCGGATCGCGAAGGCGTGGATCGAGCTGATGCGACGCCTCGGCTACGACCGCTATGTCGCCCAGGGCGGAGACTGGGGCAACGCCGTCACCGAGCAGATGGCGCTCCTGACGCCTCCCGGACTCGTCGGCATCCACACGAACATGCCCGCGACCGTTCCCGACTCCATCCAGGCCGCACTGGCCGGCGGCGCACCCGCGCCGGAGACTCTGTCGCCGGAGGAGCGGGGCGCGTGGGATCAGCTGGCATTCTTCTACGCGCACGGACTCGCCTACGCACAGGAGATGGGAAACCGGCCGCAGACGCTCGCCGCGCTCGCCGACTCGCCCGTGGGCCTCGCGGCCTGGATGCTCGATCACGACTCGCGCAGCTACGACCTCATCGCGCGCGTGTTCGGCGGTGCCTCCGAAGGGCTCTCGAAGGACGACGTGCTCGACAACGTCACGCTCTACTGGCTGACCAACACGGCGGTGTCGTCGGCGCGCCTCTACTGGGAGAGCAAGCTGCCGTTCTTCGCGCCGAAGGGGGTGACGATCCCGGTCGCTGTGAGCGTGTTCCCCGACGAGATCTACGCGGCGCCGCGGAGCTGGGCGATGAGCGCGTATCCGAACCTCGTGCACTTCAACCGGCTCGACCGCGGCGGTCACTTCGCCGCGTGGGAGCAGCCGCAGCTGTTCTCGCAGGAGCTGCGGGCCGCGTTCCGGTCGCTTCGATGAGCAGGGAAGGGACGACGATGGAAGACGGCACGTCGACATCCGGCCCCGTGAGCGCTTCCGGTCTCGGGGCGATCTCGCAGCTCCGCGTCGGCGACCTCGACATCGGATTCGCGGACGTCGGCCTCGCCGGAGCGCGGACGGTGGTGTTGCTGCACGGCTGGCCGTACGACATCCACAGCTACGCAGACGCGACGCGGATCCTGGCGGGCGCGGGCTACCGCGTCATCGTTCCGCACCTCCGCGGATTCGGCACGACGAGGTTCACGTCGGCGGCCACCCGCCGCAACGGACAGCAGGTGGCGTTCGCGCTGGACGTGATCGGCCTGCTGGATGCGCTCCAGATCGAGGATGCCGTCATCGCCGGCTTCGACTGGGGTGCACGGACGGCGAACGTCGTGGCGGCGCTGTGGCCCGAGCGGTGCCGAGGCCTGGTGGCCGTGAGCGGCTACCTGATCGGAACCCCCCGCGCGAATGCGTCACCTCTTCCTCCGGCCGCAGAGCTTTCGTGGTGGTATCAGTTCTACTTCGCCACCGAACGCGGGCGCTCCGGATACGACCGGTACCGAGACGACTTCGCGCGGCTGATCTGGAAGACGGCTTCGCCCCGATGGGAGTTCGACGAGGGCACCTTCGCCCGAAGCGCGGCATCCTTCGCCAATCCCGACCACGTCGACATCGTCATCCACAACTACCGGTGGCGACTGGGCCTGGCCGACGGTGATCCCGCATACGACGACCTCGAGCGTCGGCTGGCTGCGCGTCCGACGATCGCTGTGCCCACGATCACGATGGAGGGCGACGCGAATGGCGCGCCGCACCCAGAGGCGTCGGCGTATCGCGACCGCTTCGTGGGGGCCTACGAGCACCGGGTGGTCGAGGGCGGAGTCGGTCACGATCTCCCTCAGGAGGCGCCACGTGCATTCGCCGATGCTGTGCTGGATCTGGATCGCCTCGCCACCGGGGTCTCACCGAAGGCGGCGGCGCATGTCTCGGCCTGAGATGGATTCGCGTAGCGGGATCGTCGGCGATGCGCAAGGTGCCCGGGTCCGGTCGATCGCCCACCGCCGAGCAGGTGACGACGTTCTGCCCGTCGAGGGGCGGCTCGGCTCGTTCGATCGAGCCCGCGGCTGGCTCAACTCGGAGCCGCTGACCTCGAACGGGCTGCGCGGGCGGGTCGTACTCGTCGACTTCTGGACCTACACGTGCGTGAACTGGCTGCGGACGCTGCCTTACCTCAGGGCATGGCACGCGAAGTACGCGGCGCACGGCCTCACCATCGTCGGCGTGCACACCCCCGAGTTCCGGTTCGAGCGCGAGCTGTCGAACGTGGTCGCTCGCTCTCGAGCTCTCGGTGTCGATTACCCGATCGCGATCGACGATCACTACGGGGTGTGGGAGGACTTCGCGAACCACTATTGGCCGGCCCTGTATCTCGCCGACGCGCACGGACGCGTGCGGTTCCATCACTTCGGCGAGGGCGAGTACGCGATGACGGAGATGGCGATCCAGCAGCTCCTCGTCGAGGCCGGAGCCGAGGTCGAGTTCGATCTGGTGGATGTCGAGCCTCGCGGTCTGGAGATCGCCGCCGACTGGGCCTCGTTGGGCTCACCCGAGACCTACCTGGGATACGACCGAGCCGGCGGCTTCGTCGCGGAGACCGCCGTTCCGTACGACCGACCGCACGTCTTCCGGCCCGTCGGCCCGCTGCATCGGAACACCTGGAGCCTCGACGGTGAGTGGTCGGTGACCCGCGACGCTGTCGAGGTGACGGCGCCCGGCGGCCGCCTGTCCTTCGCCTTCCGAGCCCGCGACGTGAACCTGGTCGTGGCCCCTGCGCGGGACCATGCCGTGCCTATCCGCGTCACGCTGGACGGCGCCCCGGTCGGCATCCACCACGGCACGGATGTCGACGCGGACGGTCGCGGCACCATCGTCGCCGCGGACACGCTGCAGCTGGTCCGGCAATCGGGCGACGTGGTCGATCGGGTGGTGCAGATCGAATTCCTCGAGGCCGGCGCGGCCGCCTACTGCCTCACCTTCGGCTGACGGACGGGCTGGGAGAGATCATGCACCCCGCATCGATCGTGGCGTGGACGGTGGCTTTCGTGCTGGTCACCGTCACGGTGACCGGCCTCTCGCGGCGTCTGGGATGGTCGACGCCTGTCATCCTCGTGGCCGTCGGCGGCGTCGCGTCGTACTTCCCCGGCATCCCGGCCATCGAGCTGGAGCCGGAACTCATCCTCTACGGGGTGCTGCCACCACTGCTGTTCGCCGAGGCGGTCCGCACCTCGTTCGTCGACATCCGCAACCGGCGGGACAGCATCCTCATCCTGTCGATAGGCACGGTGCTGTTCACCGTCCTGGTCGTCGGCGTCACTGCGTGGGCGCTGCTGCCCGTGATCGGACTCGCGGCGGCGTTCGCCTTCGGTGCGGTGGTCGCGCCCAACGACACCGTGGCCGTCGAGGCCGTAGCCAGCAGGCTCGGCCTGCCTCGGCGTGTGCTCACGGTGCTCGAGGGAGAGAGCCTCCTCAACGACGCCACCGCGCTCGTCGCGCTCCACGCCGCGGTGCTCGCGATGTCGGCGAGGGTGAGCCCGCAGGCCGTCGTCGGCGAGTTCGTCCTCGCGGTACTGGCGGGCGTCGCGGTCGGCTTCGCCGTCGGCTGGACGATGGCTGCGGTGCGGTCCCGGCTGGATTCCGTCGTGCTGGACACGAGCCTCGCGCTCATCACCCCATACCTCGCCTTCATCGCCGCTCAGGCGGTGCTCGGGTCCGGGGTGCTCGCCGTCGTCGTCGCCGGGCTCTATCTCGGTTACCGATCACCGATCGTGCAGTCGGCTCCTGCCCGCATCGCAGAGACGGTGAACTGGCGCACGATCCAGTTCCTCCTGGAGAACGCCGTCTTCCTGCTCATCGGCCTCAATCTCTCCAGCATCCTCGCGGGGGCGATTCGCACCGGCCCAGGACTGTGGCCGACCATTGCAATCAGCGCCGCCGTCCTCGCCGCACTCGTCATCGCCCGCTTCGCCTTCGTGCTGGCGGTGGCCCTCCTCTTCCGGAGAGGGCCGCGGCGCTTGCGCGAGCAGGACGTGCAGTGGCGCAATGCCGTGGTCATCGCCGCGGCGAACGTCCGGGGTGTGGTCACGCTCGCTGCCGTCTTCCTGCTGCCCTCCGACACCCCGTACCGCGAATTCCTCCAGTTCCTCGCGTTCGTCGTGGTCGTCGGCACCCTGCTGGGCGGGCTGACCCTGCCCGCCCTGGTGCGCCGGCTCCAGCTGCCTCCACCGGACCGCGACCGAGAGCGGATGCAATGGCAGCTCCTGATGGCCGAAGCGCAGAGAGCGGGTCTGGACGCGCTCGAGAACGCGGTGACGGATGCCGACGAGGAGCGCGTCGTCTCGCAGCTCCGGATCAACGCGACGCTGATCTCGGACTCCATGGAACGGCGAGCCTCGCAGCTCGATTCCGAGTCTTTGGTCACCGCCTACGCGAGGCTGCGGGCCACCATGCTGCGAGCCGAACGCGCCACCGTCGTCACCGCGCGGGCAGAAGGCCGGTTCCCTGAGCCGGCCGTGAAGGGCGCTCTGCGCGCCATCGACGCAGAAGAGCTCGCGCTGCGAGCCACTGCCACCGGCCAAGACCCGCCCGGTCCGACCGGTCTGCCGGACGGTGCAGACGGGCGCGACGTGACGCGTCGAGATCGAGCGGCGCCCACCTTCATGCGAAAGGGGACGCAGGACTGAGGCCGAGCCTGGTGGCAAGCCCGGGTGGATGGGGCAACGCGGGCCGCCCCCTGGTCGGCCGCACGCGACCGGGGTTCCGTGAGCTCGGGACCGCGATTACCCTCGTGCCCGAGGCATCCACTCGAGAAGTGACGCCCGCGTGATCGCGCGGGCGACGGAACGCGCAGGAGGCTCAGATGCAGAACCTGACGATCGACTTCATCATGTCGCTCGACGGCTACGGCGCCGCCGAGGGCTGGCCGGGATGGTGGGGGCTGGAGGGCCCCGAGTATCTGGGCTGGCTGGAGGACCTGCCCGACAAGGACTATCCGCTCCTGATGGGCGCGACGACCTACCGCGTGATGTCGGAGCTCACCGCCGGGGGCGAGGAGGGCACCGACGTCCTCAACGGCGTGCAGAAGTATGTCTTCTCGTCGACCCTCGAGGAGCCCCTGGTGTGGGCGAACTCGGTGCTGGTCCGCGAGGACGCGGTCGACTTCGTGCGGCGGCTCAAGGAGGATTCCGACCGTCCGCTGCGCACCCTCGGCAGCGTCTCGCTCTGCCGCTCGCTCCTGCGCGCCGGGCTGGTCGACCGCTACCGCGTGGTCGTGTTCCCGGTCATCACCGGCGCGACCGGGCAGGAGCGGATCTTCGACGGATACCCCGACGTGCGGCTGGATCTCGTCGAGGCGCGCACCTTCGACCAGCGCAGCCAGCTGCTCGAGTACGTGCCCACGGTCCTGGACGGCCCGCCGCTCGCGTGAGTGCCCCGCGGCGGTCGTGGTCCGCCGGCGGCGTAGGTTGGAGAGCATGGCTCGCATCCTCGCCTTGACCGGCGGCTACGTCGTCCCTGTCAGCTCCGACCCCATCGAGAACGGCACCGTCGTCGTCACCGACGGCGTCATCACCGCCGTCGGCGGGCCCGACACCGCGGTGCCCGAGGGCGCCGAAGTGATCGACGCCACCGGCAGCTGGGTCGTTCCCGGCTTCGTGGAGTCGCACGGCCACCTCGGCGTCCACGAGGACGGCGAGGGGTGGTCGGGCAACGACACGAACGAGATGACCGACCCGAACGGATCGCGGTTCCGCGCGCTCGACGGCATCGACATCGAAGAGGTCGGCTTCCGCGACGCACTGCGCGGCGGCGTGACCACCGCCGTCATCAAGCCCGGCTCCGGCAACCCGATCGGCGGACGCACGGTCGCCATCAAGACGTGGGGCGGTCGCACCGTCGACGAGCAGATCCTCGCCGCCGACGTCTCGGTCAAGTCCGCGCTCGGCGAGAACCCGAAGCGCGTGTACGGCGACAAGAAGCAGACGCCGTCGACGCGTCTCGGCGTGGCATCGGTGCTCCGCGACGCGTTCGTCGCCGCCCGGACCTACGCCGACAAGCGCGCGGCCGCCGCCGACAAGGACGAGCCGTTCGAGCGCGACCTGGGCAAAGAGACGCTGGCAGCCGTCCTGTCGGGTGAGCTGCTCTGGGATCAGCACTGCCACCGCCACGACGACATCGCAACCGCGATCCGGCTGTCGGAGGAGTTCGGGTACACGCTGGTCGTCAACCACGGCACCGAGGCGCACAAGATCGCCGACGTGCTCGCCGAGAAGCAGATTCCGGTGATCTTCGGGCCGCTCCTCACCTCGCGCTCCAAGGTGGAGCTGCGCGACCGCGCCATCGGCAACCTCGCGCTCATCGCCGAGGCGGGAGTCAAGGTCGCCATCACGACCGACCACCCCGTGGTGCCGATCGACCAGATCCGCCTGCAGGCGATCCTCGCCGTGCGCGACGGCCTGCCCGCCGACACGGCCCTCGAGGCACTGACCGCCAATCCGGCCGACATCCTGCGCCTGAACGAGCGGGTCGGCGCCCTCGAGCCGGGTCGTGACGGCGACGTCGTGGTGTGGTCGGGAGACCCGCTGGCGGTCGACTCGCGCGTGCAGCGGGTGTTCATCGAGGGACGCGCGGTCTACGAGCCGGATCCGGATGCCGCGACCCCGCGTGTCGTCGAGCGCTGGGAGCGCTTCGGCCGCACGTCGTGGATGGCGTAATCAGGCAGCCCCCACCGTGAGCTCCGCCGCCGACGCGGACGCCGACGCGGCGGCGGGTCCGTCGCGCCGTGGCTCGTTCGGGCGCTACTGGACGGCGGCGGCGATCAGCTCGTTCGGGACCGCGGTCTCGGCCGTGGCGATGCCGGTGCTCGTGGTGCAGCTGCTCGCGGCGACGCCGGCGGAAGTGGGGATCGTCAACGCGGCGCAGTTCGTGCCGTACGCGGTGCTCGGGCTGATCGCCGGCGCGTACACGGACCGCTGGCGCCGCAAGCCGATCCTCGTGTGGTCGAGCATCGGCCGTGCGGTCTCTCTCGGTGCGATCCCGGTGCTCTGGCTGACCGGTGCCCTCGAGATCTGGATGCTCGTGGTGCTGCTGCTGTTATTCGGCTCGTTCTCGGTGTTCGGGTTCGCGGCGACGCAGTCGTTCCTGCCCCGGCTCGTGCCGCGCTCGCGACTGGTGGTGGCGAACGCGCGCCTGGATCAGACGGATGCCGCGGCCCAGACAGTCGGCCCGGCCCTGGGCGGCGGGCTCGTGGGGCTGCTCGGCGCCCCGATCGCGCTCGTGGTCGACGCCGCCAGCTACCTGGTCGATGCGGTGCTGAACGGGAGCATCCGCGTCGACGAGCCGCGCGAGCGGCGCCCGGAGCGCCATCTGGGTCGCGAGATCCGCGAAGGGCTGCGCTGGGCGTACGCGCATCCGACGCTGGGCCCGCTCGCCGTGTCGACGCACATCTGGTTCTTCGCGAACGGCATCGCTTTCACCGTGCTCTCGCTGCTGGCGCTGCGCTCCCTCGGCTTCACCCCGTTCACCTTCGGGCTGCTGCTGGCCGTCTCGGGGTCGGCCGCTCTGCTCGGCGCGAGCTTCGCGGCGAGAGTCGGCTCGTGGCTGGGGACCGGGCCGGCGATCATCGCCGCTCGCGCGGCGTATCCCCTCGCCTGGCTCCTGGTCGGTGCGGCGGCGTGGCTGTCGGCGGGGCCTGTACTCCTCTATATAGCGCTCGCGATCCACGGGCTGGCGGCCGGCGTCGAGAACGCGAACGAGATGGGCCTCCGGCAGGCGGTGACGCCGGATGCCCTGCTCGGACGGGTGAATGCGAACATCCGCTCGGCCAACCGCACGGCGGCGGCCATCGGCGCCCTCGCCGGCGGTGCGGCGGTCGGGCTGATCGGTGATCAGTGGACGCTCGTCGTCGTCATGGTCGTCTTCGCGGTCGCCGCGCTCATCGCCGTCCTCTCACCCCCGCTTCGCGGGGTGCGGGCACTTCCGGGCTCCGGCTGACGGGCTGGCCCGACCACCGGCATCCTGAGCCCTCGGACGGTGCGGTCACGTGAATGAGAAGCGGATGCCGCGGCCGCCGGCATCCGCTTCTCATCGACTTCGTGCGTCAGGCCTCGTGCACCGTGCGCCCGGCCACGACCGTGCGGACCACCCGGGTCTCGAGCAGTTCGTCGGGCGAGACGGCGAACACGTCGCGGTCGAGCACGATGAAGTCGGCGTGCAGGCCGGCCGCGATGCGACCGTACGACTCCTCGGCGCCGCTCGCCCACGCGGCGTCCCGCGTGGCGTGCTCGATCGCGGCCATGAGCGGCAGAGCGTACGCGGGCACGTTCGGGGGCAGCGTCGGGTCGAGAGCCGAGCGTCGCGTCGCCGCGATGAACATGTTCGGCAGGGGAGCATAGGGCGACGTGGGCGAGTCGGTGCCGAAGACCAGCGGGGCGCCGGCCTCGGTGATCTCGGGCCACGGGAAGCCGCGGTCCACGCGCTCGTCACCGAGCATCGCGCGCCAGTTGGCCTGGATCGCGGGATCGGCGTGCACGGGCTGCATGCTCGCGGTGATGCCGAGCGCGGCCAGGCGGTCGATGTCGGCCCGCTCGACGACTTCGAGGTGCTCGATGCGGTGACGGCGGCGGCGGGGACCGTTCGCGGCGATCGCGTGCTCGACGGCCGAGATCGCGATGCGCACGGCCTCATCGCCGATCGCGTGCATGGCGACCTGCAGACCGGCGGCGTCCGCCGCCGCGACGACCGGCGCCAGCTCGTCGAGGCTCCAGACCGGGTCGGGATCGCTGCCGTCCGAGTAGGGGTGGCCGACCGCCGCCGTGCAGCCGTCGACGGTGCCGTCGATCATGACCTTGATGCCGACGACACGCAGCCATTCCGACGAGTGGGCGGCGGCCAGCTCGACGGCGCGGGCGACCTGGGCGAGGTTCTGCGCTTCGTCGCCGGTCGGCTGCACGCGCCAGTGCGCGGCGATGTGCGCGGTGAGGGCCCCCGCCCGTTCGGCACGGACCATCGCCGCGAGATCCTGCTCGTCGAGCCCCATATCGGTCGCGGCCGTGACGCCGGCCCCGGCGTAGCCGCGCAGGGCCGCGGCCAGCGCCGCGTCGCGATCGTCGTCGGTCGTGAAGCGCGCGAGCACCGGCTGCACGAGCAGGTGCATCGCCGTCTCGTCGACGAGCCCGGTGGCATGCCCCTCGCCGTCGCGATGGACCATGCCGCCCGCCGGGTCGGCGGTGTCGTCGCCGATGCCGGTCTCGGCGAGGGCCGCGGTGTTCAGCCAGATCGAGTGGAAGTCGTACGCATCCGCGTACACCGGCCGGTCGGCGACGACCTCATCGAGCAGCTGCCGCGTCGGGCGACCACCGACCGCCGCGTGCTGCCAGCCCTGCGCGCGGATGCGCGGCGCCTCGGGGTGCGCCTCGGCGAAGGCGCGGATGCGGCGCTGGATCTCGTCGAGCGTGTCGGCGCCCCAGAGGTCCACCTGCCCGGCGGCCTCGCCGGTGCCGACGATGTGCGCGTGGCCGTCGACGAACCCCGGCAGCACGGTGGCGCCCCGCAGTTCGATCTCGGACGCCTGGGCTCCGGCGATCCGGCGCGCGGTGTCGTCGTCGCCGACGTACGCGATGCGGCCGTCGCGGACGACGATCGCGGACGCCCAGCGCCGGGCATCGGCGGTGAAGACATGGGCGCGCGTGTACAGGGTGGTCATGGCCGACCTGCCTTTCCGAGGGAGGTGCGCAGCAGCACTGTGTAGAGGGATGCCGCCACCAGCATGCCGACCGGCACCGAGAGGTCGATGTAACCGAGGGCCTCCCCGACGGGGCCGGTCCAGATCGTGGTCGAGAGGCACAGCGCGCTCGCCGTACCGCCCGCGAGCACCGCCACGATGCCGGGGATGCTCCAGCCGCGGCTGTACCAGAAGCGGCCGCCGCGCTCTTCGTCGAACAGATCGACGCCGTCGTAGCGGCCCCGCCGCAGCACGACGTCGGCGACGAACACCGCCATGGTTGGCGCCGACACGACGACGAGGAACTGCAGCATGAGGTTGACGGCGTCGAGGAGGCTCGTCGACAGCACGAGGTAGATCGTGAGCGCGGTCCCGATCGCGCCCACCACGATCGCGGCCGGGATGCGGCGCAGCGGAATGCCGATCGCCTGCAGCGCCATGCTCGAGGTGTAGGTGGTCATGCCGTTGAGGGCGACGGTGTTGACGACGACGCCGATCACGAAGACGGGCACGAGCCACGTGGGCAGCAGGCCGAGGAGGGCCGATTCGATGCCGGCATCCATTCCGTTCATCACCACGGTCGCCAGCAGCACGCCGACGAATGTGAACACCATGCCGGGCAGGGCGCCGCCGAGCGCCGTCGCGGCGATGATGTGCGACGGCTTCGTCGAGCGCGGCAGGTAGCGGGCGATGTCGGGGCTGTTGATGTATGAGATCGGACCCGACGCGACGAGCGTGAACCCGATCGTGACGGCGGACCACAGCGGCACGCCCGACAACGGCTCGGCCGCCTGGTAGCTCCAGTCCACCTGAGGCAGGATGAACGCCGTGACCGTGACGAAGATCACGGCGAGTACGATCGCGAGCCACGAGTAGACCCGCACGATGAGCGCGTGGCCGTACACCGCCACCAGCACCGTGAGCGCCGAGATGACGAGGGTGACGACGATCGGCACGACGACGGGGTCGGTGAGGCCCATGCCCGCGAGGAGGTCGGCGCCGAGGAATGACGAGGCCAGCCAGTTCAGCGCGAGGAACACCGCGCCGATCAGCCAGCCGGTGAAGGCGACGACCGGCTTGTTGCCGATGATGCCGTAGACGGCGCGCGTGATCACCGAGCCCGAGGTGCCCGCGGCAGGCCCGCTGATCGCGATGATCCCGGGGAACGCCCAGAGCGCCGACCCCGCGATGACGACGAGCACGGCCTGCCACAGTTCCAGACCCAGCAGGACCAGCGTCGCACCGACCGTGAAGTTCAGGATGCTGACGCTCGGCGCCGCCCAGACGAAGAACAGGTCGCGCGCACGGCCGTGGCGTTCCCCGGCTCCGATCAGCTCGATGCCGCGGGTCTCGGGCTGGGTCGCGGCATCCACGAACTCCGCGGTCGGAGAAGGCGGCGCCTTCGCGGTCTGGGTCTCGTCTGACACGGGAGTTCCTCTCGGGACGGCAGGACGTCGTCGTCGTTCGCCGGCTGCTTCGTTGCGCGGTGCGGTTCGGGATGGGTGTTCTCGTAACGGTCTATTGGTCGAGCGAACAATAGACTATTGGTCACACATCCAATAACATGACGGACATGGTGTCAAGCCCTGCGCCGCGGCGGATCCGCAAGCACCCGGACGAGCGCCGAGCCGAGATCCTGGCCGCGGCCGCAGACATCGCGCTCGCCGAAGGGATGGAGTGCATCACGCTGCGTGCCGTCGCCGAGCGGATCGGCGTGCGCCCCGGCCTCATCACGCACTACTATCCGTCCGCGGAAGACCTGGTCATCGCCGCTTTCGTACGCGCGGCGGAGGATGAGCGGCGAGGCGCGTACCTGGCCGGGGGCACGCCGCTCGCGCGCCTTGCCGCGGTCGTGCACGACATGGAGGCGCCCTCCTCCGATCCGCTGTCGAAACTCTGGCTCAACGCGCGGCACCTGTCGCGGTTCACGCCGGCGCTCGCTGAGGCCGTCCACGAGCAGGAGAAGCTGAACGTCGCGAGCCTGCTCGCGATCATCGAGGACGGCGCCGCCGACGGCACCTTCCGGTGCGAGGATCCGCTGGCGGCGTGCGTGCGCATCCTCGTCGCGATCGACGGGCACGGCGCCTACGTGAACGATGTCGGCGGGTTCACCCACGCGGCGGACGCCAGCTTCGTCACCGACACCGCCGAGTGGGCGCTGGGGCTGCGCCCCGGCGCGCTCGCCGCCGCCTGACGCGGGCGGCGGTCCCCTCGCGGCGCCGGATGGCGCGCGTCGGGCCGCAGCATCCGTCCGTCACACCCAGCGATCGTCCATGTCGGGACCGAATCGATTCGATATAGTGATCGGCAGCCGCTTTCCGGCACTCCCCCTCGCCTTCACTTCTCCTTCTCCTTCGAGAGCCGCCTTCATGACCACCGCCCTGACGACGGGCCGCCCGTGGCGCGTCATCGTCCTGTTCGCCGTCCCGCTCCTCATCGGCAATGTCGTTCAGCAGCTGTATCAGTTCGTCGACGCGATCGTCGTGGGCCGGCATCTCGGCGTGGACGCGCTCGCCGCCGTCGGCGCGACGGGCAGCATGCTCTTCCTGCTCCTGGGGTTCGCGTGGGGTCTCACGTCCGGCTTCGCGATCCCCACGGCGCAGGCGTTCGGCGCCCGCGATTTCGGGGCGGTGCGGCGGTCGGTCGCGACGGGCGCCATCCTCACCGGCGCGTGCACGGCGCTGCTCACAGTGGGTGCGCCGCTGCTCGCCGGACCCCTGCTGGTGCTGCTGCAGACGCCCGCGGAACTCATGGACGACGCGGTCGTCTTCGCCCGGATCAGCTTCCTCGGCGCCGGCGCGATGATGTTCTTCAACTACCTGTCGGCGATCATCCGCGCCATCGGCGACTCCCGCACGCCTCTCGTCTTCCTCACCCTCGCGTGCGGTCTGAACGTCGTGCTGGTGATCGTCATGGTCGGCCCTCTCGGCTGGGGCGTGGGTGGCGCGGCGCTCGCCACCGTCGTCTCGCAGGCCATCTCGGTGCTGCTCTGCCTCGAGTTCGTACGTCGACGGATGCCGGTGCTCCACGTCCACCGCGAAGACTGGCGTGTCAGCCGGGCCGACCTCGCCGAGCACCTGCGGCTCGGCCTCCCGATGGGCTTCCAGGCCTCGATCATCGCGATCGGCACGCTCTCGGTGCAGGTGGCGCTCAACGAGCTGGGCGCGGACGCGGTCGCGGCGTACACCGCGGCATCCCGCGTCGACGGCCTTGCCGTGGCGCTGCTGCAGTCGCTCGGACTCGCGGTGTCGATGTTCGTCGCGCAGAACCACGGTGGCGGCCGGCCCGATCGCATCCGACGCGGCGTGACCCAGGCGACCTGGATGTCGGTCGCCGCGGCGATCGTGCTCGGAGCCTTGCTGATCGCCTTCGGCGCGCAGCTGGTGCGACTGTTCGTCGGCGAAGGCTCTGGCGAGGTCGTGGGCATGGCGGCGCAGATGCTCGCCATCAACGGCGCCACGTACTGGATCCTCGGCATCCTGTTCGTCCTCCGCGGCGCACTGCAGGGACTCGGCCACGCCCTGATCCCGACGGTGACGGGCGTTATCGAGCTCGTCATGCGCGTCGGCGCGGCCGTCGTGCTGGGTGGGATCTTCGGGTTCATCGGCGTGGCCGCGAGCAATCCGCTCGCCTGGCTCGGCGCCGTCATCGTGCTCGTGCCCGCGTACATCGTGGCGCACCGCCAGCTCGCCAGGGTTCCGGTGTCGCCGATGGTCATGACGCCGACCACCCCGATCGCGGTCATCGGTCCCACCGACGGCTCGATGGTCGTCGACGCCGTGGTGACGCAGCCGATCATGTTGCCGACGGCGGCGCAGACGGCGACCCCGACCCCGCCGCGTCGTCGGCGCCGGGTTTCGCGCGCCGCCGGGCGCCCACGGCGCAGCACGCGCGGCTGAGTCGCCCGGCTCCGCCGCCGCGCACGTGGGGCTCGTCGAGACCGGGGATTTCCGCCGAACCACGGGACGTTGCCCTCGGTTTCGGCGCAGATCCCTTGTCTCGGCGAGGTGCGGGGGTGGGATGGGGGTCGGCGCCGGGCAATGCGGCGGCTGGCTGGCTGGCTGGGTGCGGCGGCATGCCGTGGCTGCGTCGAGACCGGGGATTTCCGCCGAACCACGGGACGTTGCCCTCGGTTTCGGCGCGGATCCCCGGTTTCGGCGACGGTGGCCCCATCTGCGCGGGAGTGAGCGCGTCGTAGGCTCGGAGGCATGTCTGTGACGACGCGCCGCATGCAGGATCTGACCATCGACGACCACTTCCTCACCGTGCCGCTGGTGTGGGACGATCCCGCTGACGGGCGCACGATCGAGATCCACGCCGCGGTGGTCACCCGCGAGGGCGGCGGGGACCTCCCGTATCTCGTCTTCCTGCAGGGCGGCCCGGGTCACGAGGCGCCCCGCGCGTTCCACGCGCCGGCCGGGCCGTCGTGGCTGGACGCCGCGCTCGAGCACTACCGAGTGGTGCTGCTCGACCAGCGCGGCACCGGGCTCTCGACGCCCGTCAGTGATCGCGACCTCGAGCGCGGCACGGCGGAGCTGGCCGAGCACATCACCCACCTGCGTGCCGACGCCATCGTGCGCGACTGCGAGGCGGTGCGCGCCGAGCTCGGCGCCGACCGGTGGAGCGTACTGGGGCAGTCCTTCGGCGGGTTCACGACTCTGGCCTATCTGTCGACGGATGCCGCATCCCTCGAGCACGTCTACCTCACGGGCGGTCTGAGCGCCGTAGGGCGGCATCCCGATGATGTGTACGCCCTCACGTACGACAAGATGCGCGAGGCGTCGGAGCGCTACTACCGGCGCTTTCCCGCGCACCGGGACGCGATGCGGCGCATCGTCGACCTCGCGGATGCCGGCGCCATCGTGCTCCCTGATGGCGAGGTCGCGTCGGTGTCCCGCGTGCGGTCGGCGGGGTCGGCCCTCGGCACGAACGAGGGATGGCAGAAGCTCTGGAGCCTGCTCGAACTCGAGCCGCACACGAACGCGTTCCGCCACGACCTCGCCGCCGCGATGCCCTTCGACGCGCGCAACCCGCTGTACTACGTGTTCCACGAGTCGAGCTACGCCGACGGCTACGCCACCGAGTGGTCGGCCGAGCGCACCGAGCCCGACGACTTCCGCGACGACCCGACGCTGTTCACGGGCGAGCACGTGCGCCGGGAGTGGGCCGACACGGTTCCCGGCTTCCAGCCGTGGCGCGACGTGACCGTCGAGCTCGCCGGCTTCGCGTGGCCGCGGCTGTACGACGCCGACGCGATCGCGGCGTCCGGCGCCCGTGGCGCCGCCGCCGTGTACGTCAACGACCTGTACGTGCCGCTGGAGTTCTCGCTCGAGACCGCCCGGCTGCTGCCCGGCGTCACGCCGTGGATCACGAGCGAGCACGAGCACAACGGCCTCAGGTCGGGCGGCGACGTGCTGTCACGCCTCATCGACATCGTCCACGGCCGCCGGCTCCGCTGACGCGGGACGGATGCCGGAGCCCGGCGCCTCAGTCCCCCCTGCGGGGACCCGCGGTGTCAGGTTGCGGGCACCGGGTCCTGCGAACCGCGGCGCAGTCGTGCGAGCAGGAGGGATCCGGCAACCCCGATGATGAGGGCGACCACCAGCGGCGGCACGACGATCTCGGGCATCGTGAGCGCCATCAGGAACACCTGGACGCCGTACTCCGCCATCTCCGCCGGATACGGCGCCAGCACACGCGTGCCCGCCGCCGACGAGACGCCGGTGAAGAAGGCCGGCCCGATCCACAGCGCGGCCAGACTCACGACCGCGGCCGCGATGCGGCCCGCCGTGCGGAAGCCGCACCACGCGATCGCGCATCCCACCAGCACGGCGGGCATCCAGCGCAGGACGAACAGCATCGGCTGGACGACGTCGTTCGACGCCAGCAGCATGATGTCGCGCAGGGCGGTGCCGATCCAGCTCGGCGCCGCGACCGCGGCGAGCGAGAGCGCGATCGTGGCACCCGGCACGGGCGAGCGCGCGATGAGCAGCACCACGAGCAGTCCCACGAGGAGCGACACCACGATCACGGCGCCGACCGCTCCGGCATAGACCGCCGTGCGCGAGGACCGCTCGAGCAGGCGCACCGTCACCACGGTCGCCTGCACCGCCGCGACGAGCTGGACCACCAGCATCCCGCCCACCAGCGCCGTCGTGCCGAAGCGCGGACGTCGCGGCGCGAGCGCCCGAGCGGCGATGCCGGCGGCCGCGGCGCCGACGACGAGCAGCGCGACGATCGCCAGGAGGAAGTACTGGCTGAACGGCAGCAGCACGAACGGCATCGCCGTGATCGACTGGTTCGCGGCGAGGTTCTGCAACGGCAGCCGGCCCCCTGTCACGAGCCAGGGCAGGAGTCCCACGACAGCGCCGGCGGCGCCGACCAGGAACCAGACGTACGCGGGCAGGGGTCGGCGGTCGGCGATGCTCACTCGCGCAGACTATCGAGAGCCACGGTCATCGGCGGATGCGTCGCCGATCGTGCGCCGGTCTCCGTCGTTGGTCCGTGGGACGGCCGAGGGCGGAGGATGCCGCAGCATCCCCCGCCCTCGGACGGTGTCGTCGCGCAGGCTCAGCCCTCGAGCGTCCCCGTGCCGATGGTCACCGTGTCGATCGTCACCGTGTCGATCGTCACCGCGGCGATGCCGGGGTGGTCGCTGAAGACGCCGTCCATGCCGGCGGCGATGTACGCCTTCAGCTCACCGTCGAGGTCGCCGTACGCGTTCGGGTCGGCGCTCGAGCGGAAGTCGGCCGGCAGGAACTGGTTCTCGGCGCGGAACGTCCAGCCGTGCACCGACAGTCCTGCGGCGTGTGCGTCGGCGATGACCGACGTGGGGGCGCCCAGGCGGCCGTCGGCGGTGCGCGAGATCAGCACGGACTTCTCCACGCCGACCCCGTCGGCGTACGCCGCGATCTCCGCGAGGCCGGCCGGGGTCACCAGGTCCCTGTAGGTCCGCGTGTCGCCGGCGAGCGTGAAGTCGTAGGGACGACCGGAGTTGCTCACGAGCTGCGCCAGGGTCACGTCGGTCAGGCCGTCGAGCTCGCGGAGGTTCGCGGTCTCGAAGCTCTGCACGATGACCGGGGCGTTCGCGCGGTCGAGGCCGTTGGCGCGCAGCGCCGCGACGAGCGGCTCTTCGAGCGAGAGCCCGATCGAGTCGAAGTACGACGGATGCTTCGTCTCGGGGTACACGCCGACCGGGCGGCCGTCGCAGCTCACGGAGTGGCGGGCGAGGTCCATGACCTCGTCGAGGGTGGGGATGACGTAGAGCCCGTCGAACGCGGTGTTGGCCGGACGCGTCTGGGGCAGGCGCTCCTTGGCGCGCAGCGTCCGCAGCTCGGCGAACGTGAAGTCCTCGGTGAACCAGCCGGTGATCGAGACGCCGTCGATGACCTTCGTGGCCTTGCGCGCGGCGAACTCGGCGTGGGACGCGACATCCGTCGTTCCGCTGATCTCGTTCTCGTGGCGCGCGACCAGCACGCCGTCCTTGGTCGAGACGACGTCGGGCTCGATGTAGTCGGCGCACTGCACGATCGCCGTCTCGTACGAGGCGAGTGTGTGCTCGGGCCGCGACCCGCTTGCACCGCGATGCCCGATGAGGCTGACCGTCGACGGCTCGATCTTGGTCTTGTCGAGGTCGATGATCGCGAACTCGGTGTCGTCGGGGGTCCCCGGGATGCGCGCGTCGTTACCTGGGTAGTTGTTGTCGTTGCCGATGAGCAGGCTGCCGTCCTTCAGCTGGACGACGGTCTCGAACGACTGCACGGGGAGCGAGTAGATCTCGCCGGTGCCGTAGCCGTCGCCGGCGCCGATGCCGTCGGGGTTGGCGATGCGCAGCGCGTCGAGCACGAGGGTCTTCTCGAGGTAGCCCTCGGCGTCGGTACGGCGGAGGTCCACCTGGTACACCCGCTTGGTGACGGCCTGCTCGCCCTCGAAGTCGTCGCGCTCGATGAGGATGAGCACGTCATTGCGGACGGTGAACGCGTCGCCGATGACGTTCGGCTCCTGGTCGGTCTGGTAGCTCCAGGTGCGGCCGGTGTACTGCCCGGCGCGCGTGTCGAACTCGAGGATCTCGCGGCGACGCAGGTCGGGGTCGTCGGCGTACGAGCCCTCGACGACGGGGTAGAGGTACCGTCCGTTGGCGGAGGCGGCCATCGCCTCGAACCCGCGACTCGAGCGCACGCGCGGGGTCTCGCCCGGCTGCAGGTAGGGGTTCGCCGGCGACTTGGCGCCCTCCAGCGCGTACGGCTTGGCGAGCAGCGTGCCCTCGGCGTCGAAGTGGAGCAGGAACGGGCCGAACTCCTCGCCGACCCAGAAGGTGCCGTCCTTGGCCTTGACGACCGACTCGATGTCGAAGTCGGCGCCGGTGAGCAGGCGTTCGGCCGTGCCGTCGTTGACGATCGGGAAGTCGAGGACGCCGTTGCGGTCGTTGTACGACACGAAGCGCTCGATCTGGATCTCGCCCGTGCCGCCGGCGGCGGTCTGCCAGGCCGGGCGGACCAGATAGTTGCGCAGCAGGAAGTCGGCCGAGTTGCCCTTGGCGCCGAAGCCGTTGTCGGGCTGGGCCCAGAAGGTTCCGTCGCCGTTGTCGATGGCGGCCGAGAACCCGGGGATCACCTGGCCTGCCCACGGGCCGGTGCGCCCGTTCGCCGGGCTCGCGAGCGCACCCGACGCAGGGCCGGGCTCGAGGTGATCGGCCGACAGCGTGGCCCGCGCGACGAGCGTCGGCACGTGGGTCTGGACGTACGGCGACTGCGACGCAGCCGGAGCGGCGGCGAGCGGCTGGGCGACGGCGGCGGTGGCGGGAAGGAGCGCGACGGCGGTGGCCGTCGCTGCTGCCGCGGCGAGAAGGCGCGGCAGGACGCGTCGTGTGGGGATTCGACTCATGCTCCGACGCAATCGCGACCGCCGCACCGCGCGCTGACCGGCCGGCGACGAGTGTGCGACGACTCGGTGAACGGGCGGCGAGCGGCACGTGAGAGCGCGCTCATCCGAGCAGACGGATGCCGCGGGCCCGGGTCGACGCGGTTGTCGAAGCCCGCGGCGGCCGAGGCGCACCGCGGGCAGCGCGTCACACCGCGGCGAGCAGCGCGGCCAGCGGCGGCGGCATCCTGTCCAGCGGCACAGCGGCAGCCATCAGCCCGGCGTAGCGGGCCTTGTTGCCGCTGCGGCCGCCGAAGAAGCGCGCGAGCTGCGCTTCGACGGGGCGACCGCGCTGGAACGGCTGGCGCTGCAGGCTGCGGAACGAGGCGAGCTCGCCCTGCTCGGCGATGACGGCCTCGACTCCCGCGACGCCCAGCGCGCGGACGAACTCGGCCTCGAGGTCGGGATCGCACACGAACACGCTGTCGAGCACCCGCTCGAAGTCCTCTCGCTCACCCTGGTCGACGAGCCCCAGCAGCCGCATGCCGGAGAGCTCCGCGACCGCCCGGCGGGCTCCCTTCGACCCGCCGACGACCCGTACCTCCGGCATCCGCATGCCCAGCCGGCTCGCCAGCGTCTCGAGGGCGATGCGATCGCTCTCGCCCTCGACCAGCACGATGGTCATGCCGCCCGTCGCCTTCCCGACGTCTCGCCCAATGCGCGACGTCCGCTGCTGCGATGTTCCTCCGATGACGCGGCGCCGCGTCGCCCTCATCCTCCCCGATCTCCGAGGTGGGCGGGCGACAGCGCGGCGGGCGGGCTGCAGCGGGTGGCGCGCGGCGCCTCGACGCGCCGCGCAGGGTGTCGCCGAGGTGGGTGGCGCGCGGGCCTCGGCGCCGCGCGCGGGCGTCGCCGAGGTGGACGCGGACGCGGGGGGAATGCCCGCGGGTGCGGCCGGCGGTCAGCCGTGGCCGCCCCCGGGGCATCCGTGCGGTCAGCGTGCCGCCAGCACCTCGACCAGACGCTGCGCGGTCGCGACGCTCGACTGCGGGTTCTGACCGCTCACGAGCGAGCCGTCCGTCACCACGGTGACCGACCACGGCTCGCCCGGCTCGACGATGGCGCCGAGCTCACGCAGACGGGACTCGACCAGATACGGCGAGCCGTCGCCGAGGCCGCCCTGCCGCTCCTCGTCATCGGTGAAGACCGCGAGGCGGGCGCCTGCGAACGCGAAGGATCCGTCCTCGCGCACTGCGCTGAGCAGCCCCGCCGGCCCGTGGCACAGCACCCCCACCACGGCGTCCCGATCGACCGCGTCGATGAGCAGGCGTCCGAGATCGGCGTCCACGGCGAGGTCGACCATCGGCCCGTGGCCGCCCGGCAGCGCGATCGCGTCGTACTCGCCGTCTCGCACGTCGGCGAGCGCGCGCGGGTGGGCGAGCAGATCGTCGAGCTCCGCGAGATCCTCGCGGAGCGCATCCGCGGCATCGCCCGTGAGACTGCCGGGGTCGACCGTCGGGCGGACGCCTCCGGGCGTCGCGACGTCGACCCGGTGCCCCGCGGCGACGAGTCCACGGTGCAGCTCGACGAGCTCCTCCGCCCAGAATCCGGTGGGGTGGCTCGTGCCGTCCGTGAGGGTGATGGCGTCCGCGCCGGTGACCGCCATGAGTACGTGTGCCATGTCTTCTCCCGTTCTGCGGCCTGTCCGAGCCGCTGCCGACGACAACCGGGTGTCCATCACCGACATTTCCTATGATCAGACGCATCCATAGATTTCTTGATGGGAAGGATGCCGCGTGCAAGAGCTCGACCTGCTGCATACGTTCCTCGAGGTCCAGCGTGCGGGCTCGATCACGGCTGCGGCAGCGCGCCTCGGCATCAGCCAGCCGTCGGTGAGCGAGCGGATCACCCGGCTCGAGGCGGAGCTGGGGACGCCGCTCTTCACGCGATCCGTGCGGGGCGTGACCCCCACCCCGGCGGGCGATGCGCTCGCCGCGCGGGTGTCCGCACCGGTCGACCGCCTGCGAGAGGTGTGGACGGTGCCGGAGATGGGACCGGCCGAGACGGTGAGGGTGGGCGGAGCGAGCGATGTGGTCGCGGCACGAGTGGTCCCTGCGCTGGCGCCGCTCACCGGCCGTGGCGTCCGGCTGGAGTTCACCCTCGGACTCGCGCAGGATCTGCTCATGCGGCTCGCGGGCGGCGGGCTCGACGTGGTCGTCTCGTCCGTGCGGACGCCTATGCGCGGCATCCGCTATCGGGGTCTGGTCGACGAGGAGTTCGTGCTCGTCGGTGCACCCTCGCTCGCCGGCACGATCGACCCGCATCGGCTCGCCGCCGACCCCCCCGACGCCCTGAGGCATCTGCCACTGGTCGCGTACGACGCGGATCTGTCCATCGTGCGGCGATACTGGCGCAGCCAATTCGGCCACCGGCCGTCCAACACCGTGGCGATGATCGTGCCCGATCTGCGGGCGGTGCTCGCCGCAGTGATCGCGGGAGCCGGGGTCTCGGCCCTGCCGCGCTATCTGGCCGAGCCCGCGATCGGGGCGGGCACCGTGGAGCTGCTGCACCGATCGGCCGAAGCGCCGATCAACACCCTGTACCTCGCGATCCCCTCAGGCGCCCCGCCGAGCGGCGCCACGACGCGCGTCATCGACGCACTGGTCGAACGCGCCCGGGACTGGGACGTCTTCTGAAGCGGTCGTTCGGCATCCGGACACGCCGGTGCCCCGGAGCCGTGGGGATCCGGGGCACCGTCGTGGCTAGATCACCGATCGTCGGTGAACGCGTCCTTCACGTCCTGGCCGGCCTTCTTGATCTTGGCGCTGGCCTGGTCGCCCACGCCCTCAGCCTGCAGACGCTCGTTGTCGGTCGCGTCGCCGACCGCCTCCTTCGCCTTGCCCTTGACCTCTTCGGCGTTGTGCTTGATGTCATCGTCCAGACCCATGGTGGATCTCCCTTCTGGTGGTGGTTAGAGGTTGAGATTCAGACCCGGTCGTCGCCGAAGCCTGCGCGGTCGACGCGACGGTGATAGCGCATGCCCGCCGCGCCGCCGAGGATCGCCGCGATGAGCGTGATCACCGCGGCGCCGATCGCCGTCAGGATGCCGGTCCAGGTCGCTGTATCGGCGGTCACCGGGATGCGCGGGAAGATGTCGACGTTGGCCAGGATGTCCCACTGGGAGCCCGCGATCGCCGTCACGACCGCGACGAGGATGGCGATGGCGATGGCCCACAGCCAGACGGCCAGACCCTGCTTCGCGCCGCTCAGGCGCGCCATGCGCCCGGCGACGTAGCCACCGGCGAAGTAGGCGATGAACAGCACGATCGCGATGGCGATCGCGCCGATGATCGTCGCTGCCGTCATGTTCTGGTCGGCGGCGTCGACAGCGTCCTCGACGGTCTCCGGAGACGCCAGACCCGTCGCTGCGCCGATCGCGGCCACCACAGCGGTCAGCGCCACCAGGGCGCCCAGGGCAGTGAGCCAGCCGAAGAAGGCGGCGCCGAACTTCATGCCGCCGAAGCGCTCGTGCTCGCGAGCCACGACGGTCTCGCGGAGAGACGCGTCGTTGCGGTCGGTCACGGCTTCATGGCGGTCGGCCACGCCGTCGTGATCGAGGTCGGTATCGGTGCGCCGCGGGGCCAGCGGCTCCGTCGGGCGTGCACCTCGGGTGTCGTCCGTGCTCATGCAGCGACGTTAGGCGGAACGGCCGGGATCACTCAGCCCACTTGCCAACGTGTGCCGAAGAGCGTACGCTCTGCCGCTCGCGCCCGGGCCCCGCGTGCGCCGGTGCGGCCCGGCCCGCCGCGTGCCCCCGCGCGAGTCCACTCGCGCCGGGAGGGAAGAGCAGAATGGCGGATATGGATGCCGTCGCCCCCGTTGTGCGCACCGAGATGCCGCCGCCCAGCTACATCATGTCGAGCGAGGGATACCGTCTCGCGACGTACCAATGGGGCGAGCCGGACGGCGAACCCGTCCTGTGCGTGCACGGGTTCGCGTCGAGCTGCCGCGACAACTGGGTCGACACCGGCTGGGTGCGGATGCTGACCGCGGCGGGCTACCGCGTGATCGGCGTCGATCAGCGCGGCCACGGGGCAAGCGACAAGCCCGACGACGCTCATGCCTACTCGATGGCCGCCTTCGTCGCCGACCTCATCGCCGTGCTCGACACCTACCTCGTCGACGCGGTGCGCTACGTCGGGTACTCGCTCGGCGCGCGTGTCGGGTGGCAGCTGGCGGTGGATGCGCCCGAGCACATCAGCCGCGCCGTGCTGGGCGGCATCCCCGACGGCCGCCCGCTCGGTCGCCTGCGCATCGATCAGGCGCGGGCATATGCCGAACAGGGCATACCAGTGAGCGACGCCGTCACGCAGAACTACGTCCGGCTGGCGGAGCGGGTGCCCGACAACGATCTGCGCGCGCTGATCGCACTGGCGGAAGGCATGCGCTTCGGCGACGCGGACCCCGATCCCGAGCGTCCGCCCCGGCAGCCGGTCCTGTTCGCGACCGGTTCGGAGGACGCGATCCTCGAGCGTTCGCGCACGCTCGCGGCGACAGCCCCGAACGGCACCTTCGTCGAGATCCCGGGGCGGCATCACTTCAACACCCCTGGCTCACGCGCGTTCCGCGACGCGGCCCTCCAATTCCTGGAGTGAGGCCGCGCCGCGGCCGCGCTCAGGACGCGGCGGTCGCCACGAGGCCGCGGAACTTCTTCTCGACCGCGTCGTTCCAGGCGACCACCGCGTAGCTGACCGGCCAGGTGTCGCCGTCGTCGAGGTGCGCCGACTCGTCGAAGCTGATGGTGCCGTACCGGGTCTTGAACTTGCTCGCCGGCTGGTAGAACACCACGACCTTGCCCGCGGCGTTCGCATATGCCGGAAAGCCGTAATAGGTCTTCGGCATCAGGTCCGGAGCGACATCGCCCACCAGCGCGACGAAGGCCTCGGCGATCTGCCGGTCCAGCCCCGCGAGCTTGGCGACCGCCTCCTGCACCTGCTTCTCGCCCGCCTCGCGGTTCTTGCCTGCCTTGGCCTGCTCGCGCAGCTCCTTGGCGCGCGCCTTGACGGCGTCGCGCTCGATCTGCGACAGGTTCTCGGATGTCTTCTCGGCCATGGTCCACTTCCTTCACGCTCGGGGCGCTCTGCGCCTGATGTCCATCACGCTACGGCCGCGGCATCCGTCGTGCTTCTCCATTTCTGCCCGATCGCGCTCACCTGTCCCTCGCCTCCGGTTCGGGGCGCGCCGCGCACGTTCGGGGCGCTCGCGGCGCGCCCCGAACGGACGCCGTGCGCCCCGAACCGGAGAGGATGTGCCGGGGTGGCGCGGTGGTCTAGCGTGATCTGCAGCCCGAACCCGTCAGCGTCGACCGAGGAGCGCCATGCCCGAGACGTCCCCCGACCACATGCACGCCATCTCGTCCGACACCCGCCACACCGTCGAAGACGTCCTCGAGTACGCACGCCGGCGGGCGCTCTACGAGGATGTGCCGCTCGACAAGCCGATGACGCCGCGGGACCTCGAGCGCCTGGCCTCGGGCTCGATCACCGCGGAGGGAATCGGCGCGCGGCGCGCCATCGCGCTGTTCGAGAACGTGCTCGCCCCCTCCTGCGTGTCGACCGACCACCCCGGCTATCTGTCGTTCATCCCCTCCGCCCCGACGAAGGCCTCGCTGGCGTTCGACGTCGTGGTGTCGGCATCCGCCATCTACGGGGGCTCGTGGATGGAGGGCTCCGGCGCCGTCTACGCCGAGAACGAGGTGCTGCACTGGCTCGCCTCGGAGTTCGGGATGCCGGCGGGCTCGGGCGGCGTGTTCGTCCAGGGCGGCACGATCGGCAACCTCTCGGCGCTCGTCACGGCACGGGATGCCGCGCGCCGGCGCGCTGCCGAGGCGGGCCGCGCGACGCCCCCGCGGTGGGTCGTCGTCTGCAGCGCCGATGCCCACTCGTCGATCGCGTCGGCCGCCGCCGTCATGGATGTGGATGTCGCGACCGCCGAGGTCGACGCCGACGGGCGCCTGCACGGCGAGGCGGTCGCCCGCGTGCTCGACGAGCACGGCGAGGCCGTGTTCGCGGTGGTGGCCACCGCCGGCACCACGAACTTCGGCATCGTGGACGACATCGCGAGTGTTGCGGCCGTCACGCGGGAGCGCGGCGTGTGGTTCCACGTCGACGGCGCCTACGGGCTGGCGGCGATGCTCGTCGAGCGGATGCGGCCGGCGTTCGACGGCGTGGGCCTGGCCGACTCGCTCATCGTCGACCCGCACAAGTGGCTGTTCGCCCCGTTCGACGCCTGTGCCCTCATCTATCGCGAGCCCGCGCTCGCACTGTCGGCGCACACGCAGAAGGCCGAGTACCTCGACACCCTGACCGGCAAGCCGGACTGGAATCCGTCGGACCTCGGCATCCAGCTCACCCGCCGTGCCCGCGGGCTGCCGACGTGGTTCTCCCTCGCGACGCACGGCACCGAGCAGTACCGCGCGACGATCGAATACGGCATCGACCTGGCCCGGCGCATCGCCGATGAGATCGAGGCACGTGAGGGCCTCTCGCTGGTGCGCGACCCGCAGCTGTCGGTGGTGGTGTTCCGCCGCGAGGGGTGGACGCTCGCCGATTACGAAGCGTGGTCCGACCGCCTCCTCGAAGAGCAGCACGCCTTCGTCGTTCCCAGCTCCCACGCCGGCGAGCCGGTACTGCGCTTCGCGATCGTCTCGCCGCTCACCACGTTCGAGCTCCTCACCCGCATCCTCGACACGCTCTCCTGACAGCGCGGAGGCGCCGCCGGTGACGGGTTCAGGATGCTGTCACCTACGACGCACGTAGACTGAGGGCATCCGTTCTCGCTTCTGAGAACCCGCTCCTCCGCAGGATCACCGTGACCTCAGCCGATTCCCGCACGTTCGCCGTGCGCCATGTGCAGCTCGCGCGCGCCGCGTTCGCTGCCATCGCGGCGCTCATGATCACGTTCTCGCCGGATCACTCGGCGGCCGTGGGCAGTGCGGTCTTCAGCGGCTTCGCCATCGCCACCGGACTCGTGCTGCTGCTCGCGGTGTGGCTGGTCTACCCGGCGGGTCGCCGCTGGCCGGCCGCGGCCGTCGGCGGCGTGACGGTCGCCGCCGGTATGGCGAGCGGCCTCTACCCGCTCCGCACGGTGGCCGGCTACTTCGCCATCGTCATCGTCTGGGCCCTCGTGAGCGGCCTGCTCGAGCTCATCGCCGGATGGCGCGGACTCTCCGGCCGGCGCGAGCGCCGTGAGATCGCCCCCGGCATCGCCGACGCCCGTCCTGCCGTCCCGGTCGGGCCGCGCTCCGAGAGCCGCGACGCGGCCGTCATCGGCGCGATCACGATCCTGCTCGGCATCGGCCTGCTCTTCGTCCAGCCCGCTTACGCGCTGGACTACACCATCGAAGAGGCGCACGCGACCTTCACCCTCACCGGCATCACGATCGGCGTCGGCCTGTTCGGCGGCTACGCGGCGATCGTCGCGGTGTACCTCGGCATCGCGGGCTTCTCGCCGCGTACCGCGGACCCCGACACCGCCGCGCCCGGCACCGCCGCCGGCCTCACGGCCGGAAGCGCCACGGCGGACGCACCCGCATCCGCCGACCCCACCCCGCAGAAGGACTCCGCGTGAGCCACGACAGCCCCACCCGCCGCGACCTGATGAAGCCCCTGCAGCTGCTCGGGCTGGCCTTCGGCGCCGCGCTGTTCGCGGGAGTCGTGACCCTCGTCTCGATGGGCTTCTTCCAGCAGCGCACTGCCGGCGAGGCAGGGCGCGCGGTCGTCACCGCGCTCGTCATCGCCGGAATCAGCTTCATCGCCGTGCTGCTCATCGTGTCGCTGCTGCTGCTCGCCGTCGACCCCGCGCAGGTGACGAAGCAGATCGACCGGCCGGTGCTCTTCGACGACGACTCCGAGAAGCCGGAGCAGGGCGAGAATCCGGATGCCGCGGCATCCGGTGACCCGAAGGGCTGACGCCATGGCGGCCCGTCGCTGAGTCGCGATCGGAGACGCCTGGACGGAATCAGCGACCGAGCTCGTCGACCAGCTTCGAGGCGAGGCCGTCGTACGTCGCGGGGGTCAGCGCGAGCAGGCGCTCCTTCGCGTCGTCGCCGATGTCGAGGCCGCGCACGAACTCGGCGAGCTCGGGTGCGCCGACCCGGCGACCGCGGGTGAGGTCCTTGAGCAGTGCGTACGGGTCGGTGATCTGCGACCGACCGGCCGCGATCTCTGCGCGCACGACCGTCTGGATGGCCTCGGCGAGCACCTCCCAGTTGGCATCGAGGTCGGCCCGCAGCACGTCTTCCGCCAGCGAGATCTCTCGCAGCCCGCGCTGCAGATTGTCGAGCGCGAGCAGCGCGTGCCCGAAGGCCACGCCGATGTTGCGCTGCGTCGTGGAGTCGGTCAGGTCGCGCTGCATGCGGCTCGTGACCAGCGTCTGCGAGAGCGTCGCCAGCAGTCCGCCCGCGATCTCGAGGTTGGCCTCGGCGTTCTCGAACCGGATCGGGTTGATCTTGTGCGGCATCGTCGACGAGCCGGTCGCCCCGGCGACCGGGATCTGCGTGAAGTAGCCGATCGAGATGTACGTCCAGATGTCGGTCGCGAGATTGTGCAGGATGCCGCCGGCATGCCGCACGCGGTCATACAGCTCGACCTGCCAGTCGTGGGACTCGATCTGCGTCGTCAGGATGTTGAAGTCCAGACCGAGGCCCTCGATGAACGCCCGGGAGAGCTCCGGCCAGTCGACCTCGGGAGCGGCTGCCAGGTGCGCCGACCAGGTGCCCGTGGCTCCCGAGAACTTCGCGAGGTACTCGCCGCCCTCGATCTGGTCGGCGACGCGAGCGAGACGCCACGCGAACACGCCCAGTTCCTTGCCCATCGTGGAGGGCGTCGCCGGCTGGCCGTGCGTGCGGGACAGCATCGCGGCGTCCCGGTGCTCCACGGCGAGCTCGGCGAGGGCGGCGATGACGGCGCGCAGCTTCGGCAGCCACACGCGCTGAACCGCGCGCTGCACCGTGAGGGCGTACGAGGTCGAGTTGATGTCCTCGCTCGTGCAGGCGAAGTGCGTGAGCTCGGCGATCGCATCGAGGCCGAGCGCCGAGAGCCGGTCGCGCACGAGGTACTCGACGGCCTTGACGTCGTGGCGGGTCACCGCCTCCTTCTCGGCGAGCCAGTCGATCTCGGCCTGCCCGAACTCGAGATAGAGCGCACGCAGACGCGCCTTGTCGGCATCCGGCAGCGGAGCGGAGCCGAAGAGCGAGCGGTCGGTGAGGGCGATGAGCCACTCCACCTCCACCTCGACGCGGGCGCGGTTCAGGCCCGCCTCGGACAGGTACTCGCCCAGCTCGCCGACGGCGGGGCGATAGCGCCCGTCGAGAGGGCTGAGGGGCTGCGGAGGAAGTGAGGTCACGGTGGCTCCCGTCGGTCTCGGAGATCGTGTGGCGGCGATCAGTGGACCGACCGTCGATCCGGTGTCGTGACGGCAGAGGTCACGGCGACGGAGTCATGGCAGTGGGCGGATGGCGGGTTCGAGCTGCCGGAAGAGTGCCCGGCTCGCACTCTCGATCATACCGAGCACCTCGTCGAACATTCCGGGCCCGGCATAGTACGGGTCCGGAACGTCGAGGGTATGGGCCGACGGATCGAACGACAGCAGCAGGGCGATCTTGTCGGCGTCCCCCTCGGTGCGGGCCCACCCGCGCAGGATCCGCTCGTGGCTGCGGTCCAGCGCGACCACGAGATCGCTGCGCGCGAAGTCGGCGTGCGTGAACTGGCGCGCGCGATGATGGGCGCCGTCGTAGCCGGCCCGCTCGAGCGCGGCGATGGTGCGAAGATCCGCCCGCTCGCCCACGTGCCAGTCGCCGGTGCCGGCACTCGTCGACGCCACGCGGGCGCCCAGGCCCGAGGCATCCGCGAATTCCCGGAACACCACCTCGGCCATCGGAGAGCGGCAGATGTTGCCCGTGCATACGAACACGACGCGGAAGGGCGCCACGTCGGTCGCGGTCATGGGTTCCATTCTGGACCGAGCCGACACCGAACGTTAAGAGTCTCTCCCCCCGCGGGTCTTCCCTGGAGGGATGCCGCTCATCTAGCTTGTGACGAGCGGGGAGGCGACCGGCCTGCCTGTGTCTTCTGCGCGATCCACCGATCGCCGCCGTCCCGTGGAGGTTCCGTGTCCCCATCACCCCGCAGACTCACCGCCGCCGTCGCGGCCCTCACGCTCGCCTCCGCGGGCGTGGTGGCCTTCGCCGCACCTGCGGCCGCGGCATCCGGAGATCTGTTCATCAGCGAATACGTCGAAGGATCGTCCAACAACAAGGCGATCGAGATCTACAACCCGTCGACGGCTGCGGTCGACCTCGCGGCCTCCGGGTACGCGCTGAAGCAGTATTCCAACGGCTCCCCCTCTGCCGGCCTGACCATCCCCCTCACGGGTTCTGTCGCACCCGGCGACGTCTACGTGCTCGCGCACGGTGCGGCCGACGGCGCCATCCTCGCCGTCGCCGACCAGGTCACGGGCACGACCACAGGGCTCTACAACGGCGATGACGCCGTCGCACTGGTGAAGGCCGACGTCATCGTCGACGTCATCGGCCAGATCGGCGTCGACCCCGGCACCGAATGGGGCACGGGGCTGACGACGACGGCCAATCACACGCTCCGCCGCAACGCGAGCGTGCTGACCGGCGACACCGACGGCACCAACCCCTTCGACCCCGCCGTCGAGTGGACCGGCTACGCGAGCGACACCTTCGACGGCCTCGGCTCGTACGGGTCGGACCCCGAGCCCGACCCGGACCCCGTCGCGGACTGCGCGGCGACCCCGGCGACCATCGGGTCCGTCCAGGGTTCGGGCGCGGCGACGACGATCCCGGGACAGGACGTGCTGATCGAGGGCGTCGTCGTCGGCGACTTCCAGACCGGCGGATACGACGGCTACTACGTGCAGGACGGCGGAGACGGCGACGCCGCGACCTCCGACGGCGTCTTCGTCTACGCGCCGGGCGGTGCCGCGGTCAACGCCGGCGACAGCGTGAGCGTGGCGGGCGCGGTCAAGGAGCAGTTCGGCCTCACGGAGATCGTCGCGGCGGACGTGGAGGTCTGCTCCACCGGCAACCCGCTGCCGGCAGCGGTTCCGCTGACCCTGCCTGCATCCGTCTCCCAGCGCGAGGCGCTCGAGGGCATGTACGTCACGCTCCCGCAGAACCTCGCGATCGGGGAGACGTTCGAGTACGGCCGCTTCGGCACGATCACGCTGACCAACGGTCGCCTCGACACGCCCACCGCGGTCGTCGAGCCGGGCGCCGCAGCCGTCGCGCTGGCCGCCGCCAACCTCGAGAACAGCATCACGCTCGACGACGGCCGGGGCACGCAGAACCCCGACCCGGCGATCCACCCCGACGGGGACGTCTTCACGCTCGACCACTCGTTCCGCAGCGGCGACCTCGTGCAGAACGCGACCGGCGTGCTGGACTACCGCTTCGACGCGTGGGGCGTGCAGCCGACCGAGGGCGCCGACTTCACCGTCGCCAACCCGCGTTCCGAGGTTCCTGAGGTGGGCGGCGACCTGAAGATCTCGAGCTTCAACGTGCTGAACTACTTCACCTCGATCGATCCCACCCCGGCCAACTCGAACGACGACAGCTACTTCCGCGGTGCCGACACGGCCGAGGAGTTCCAGCGTCAGCAGGACAAGATCGTCTCGGCGCTCGCCGACATCGATGCCGACGTCTTCGGGCTTCTCGAGATCGAGAACAACGGCACGGCGGTGCAGGCGCTCGCCGACGCACTCAACGCCAAGGTCGGCGCGGGCACGTACGTGCCCGTCACGACCGGGGTGATCGGCACGGATGCCATCGCGACGGCGATCATCTACAAGCAGGCGTCGGTCGCACCGGTGGGCGCGCACCTGCTGATGACGAGCGCGGTCGACCCGACCTGGTCGGACGAGCGCAACCGTCCGGGCCTCACCCAGCGGTTCGCCTCGACCGAGACCGGCGAGGAGTTCGTGGTGTCGGTGAACCACCTGAAGTCGAAGGGCTCGGCCTGCGCCGAGAGCCCCGACCTCGGTGACGGGCAGGGCAACTGCAGCGCGGTGCGCACTGCTGCCGCGAAGGCGCTGACCACCTGGCTGAACACCACGGTCGCGCCGGACGGGCGTGCGATCGTGATCGGCGACCTGAACTCGTACGACCACGAGGACTCGATCGACGCGTTCGTCGCGGGCGGCTTCACCGACCTGGAGAAGCAGTTCAACGGCGAGCACGCGTACTCGTACGTGTTCGACGGGCAGCTGGGCTACCTCGACTACGCCCTCGCTCAGCCGGCCCTGCTGGCCGACGTGTCGGGCGTCTCGGCGTGGCACATCAACGCCGACGAGCCGAGCCTCATCGACTACGACATGTCGTTCAAGCTCCCGGCGCAGGACGCCCTCTGGGCGCCCGACCCGTACCGCTCGAGCGACCACGACCCGGTGATCGTCGGTCTGAACCTGACGCCGCCGGACACGACCGACCCCACCATCGAGGTGACGGCCGATCCGTCGACGGTGTTCCCGCCGAACAACAAGATGCGCACGGTGCAGTTCTCGATCGATGCCGCTGACGACAGCGGCGAAGACGTCACGGTCGAGCTCACCGACGTCACCGCGACGGGCTCGTCGAAGGCCACGTGGGAGCAGATCGATGACGACACCTTCGAGGTCAAGGCTGTGAAGGGAGCGGTCTACCGCTTCACCTGGACGGCGACGGATGCCGCGGGCAACACCGCCTCCGACACGGTCGAGGTGGTCGTGGGCAAGTAGCCGACGAGCACTCCGCACCCGGAGGGGCGTCGTTCCGTCGCGGAACGGCGCCCCTCCTCCCCAACGTGCCGGGGCGGTGCGGTTGTCCACGGATCGTCGCCGAGGCACGGAGCGGCATTCCGCCGCCGACGAGCATCGACGTGTGACGTTCGCACCTCCCGCCGGCGACTCGGCCGCTCAGCAGCTCTCCCACGTCGAGCGGGAGCTCTCACGCCTGCTCGATCGCGTGACGGATGCCGCGCACGCCGCCCGGGGGCTCGCCGATGCCGTCGACTGGCAGGCCAAGGCCGCCACCGCGTTCCACGACCGGGCGACGGCATGGGCGGGCGACGTGTCGGGCCTCTCCTGCGTCGGGGAGACGGCGCGCCACGATGTCGCCCGCGCCCGCGACCGCGCGGCATTCGCGGAGTCGTTCGCCGCCGTGTTCCCGGGAGGCGTGCGATGAGCGAGGCGCCACCCGGCGCCGACACGCTCGCTCCGGCCTTCGCAGGCGACGACGTGGCGTCGCCCACCGAGGTCCTCGCTCCGGACCTCGCCCGCCAGCCCGGCAGGCTGGGGCCGAGTGACGGCATCATCAGTCTGGTGGCCGACAACTGGCCACGTGTCGACGACGGCCTGCAGATCCGCAGCGGCGGCGCCGTCGCCGTCGACACGGCGACGCTGTCGGCCGCCGCGGTGCGCTTCGACGCTGCCGCAGAGGAGCTCTCGGGGATCGCCGAGAGCGTGAGACGGCTGCAGGGGGTCCTGCGGGCGGTGCCGGCCGCCGCCGACGAGGCCCGGGCGTCGGCATCCGTTCTCGCCATCAGGCTCGAGGCGGCGCGGGCCGAGGCGGAGGAGATCGCCCGCGCGCTGCGCGAGGCGGCCTACGCGTACGAGATGGTCGAGATCCAGGCCGCGCACCGGGCCGCGGTCCTGGCCGGCGACGGGGCACGCGCGGAGCGGCTCGACCTGCGGCTGAGTGCGCTGGTCGACCGGCACCCCGACGCCTGGCGGATGGCGCTCGGAGCGGAGTTCGGGTACGGCGTCATGTGGCCGTCCGAGCTGGTGCGGCAGGCGACGCAGTGGGGCGTCGGCCTGGGCAGCGAGATCAACGACCCGGGCGCGATCGGGGTGGGTGCCGGCGCCGGCCTGCTCACCCTCGGCGGAGCGATCACCGCCGGCGTCGTCGGCGCAGGAACGCTCTCGCGGCAGTCTCGGCTCTCGGGATCGGCGGGACCGGTGACGCTGACGCCCGTGACCCCGGCCGCACCCGGCAGCGCGGGGCCCGCGATAGGCGTGTCACCCGTGACCGCGGACACCCGTGTCGGCGCCGTGCTCGGCGCCGGCGAGGGAGGCCGGCTCAGCACCGTCGGCGGACGCTCGCCCGGCGCCGTCGCGCCGCAGAGCCTGGCGGCAGCGACGGTGCGGATTCCGAGCGACGGCGAGGCCCGGGTGCGGGTCGAGCGCTACACGATGGCCGACGGCTCGCGTCAGTACGCCGTCTACATCGCCGGCATGCAGTCGGCTGCGGTGGGCGGCCGGGACGCCTGGGACAACGCGTCGAACGTGGAGCTGTACGCGGGAAGGATGTCGGACTCCTACGCCGCGACGGAGGCGGCGCTCGCCGCTGCCGGCGCGCAGCCGGGTGAGGCGGTGCACGTCTTCGGGTTCTCGCAGGGCGCGATGATCGGGGCGCATCTCGCGCTGGAGGGTCCGTACGACACCCGCACGCTCGTGTCGCTGGGCTCGCCCGTGGACGCCGACGTCGGACCGGGCACCCTGAACGTCGCGGTGCGCCACAGCGACGACCCCGTCGTCGCGCTCGCCGGCGGCGGGCACGCCGAACCGGTGGGCTCGTCGGGCAGCTTCCTGGTCGAACGCGTATCGGACCCCGACACCGGCCCGGATGACGCGCGCCTGCCCGCCCACCGCCTGACCGCGTACGCCGATACCGCGGCGCTGGTCGACGGCTCGTCCGACCCGCGCGTCGATGCCCTCCGCGATGTGTTCGACGATCTCTCCCGCGCGGAGGCGGTCGAGGTCACCGAGTACGCCGCGGCGCGCGGCGCCGGGTGAGTCAGTCCTTGCGCGGACGGAGGAAGATGCCGAAGACCCAGTTGATGAGCGTGATGATGACGGCCGCGACGACGCCCCACCAGAAGTCCTCGACGCGCAGACCCCAGTTCCACCAGTGCGTGAGCCACGCCGTGAGCCACAGCAGGAACGCGTTGATGAGGAGGCCGATCAGTCCCAGCGTCAGGATGTAGAGCGGGAAGGCCAGCACCTTGATGACGGTGCCGATGATGGTGTTCACGAGCGCGAAGATCGCCGCCACGATCAGCAGCGTCAGCACCGTCTGGAGCGTGTCCCCCGGGGGGAACGGGACGACGAAGACCTGGAGCGCCGGGATCAGGGTGACGACCCAGATGGCGAACGCGTTGATGACGACGCGGAGGAGGAAGCCCATAGTCCGCCCAGTCTTCCATGGCGCGGGTCTGCGTCCAACGGTTCGAGCCGGCCAACGTTGATACCGAAATGGTATCGATCTATCCTTGGGAGATGGCAATGACGATTCGACTTCCCGAAGAACTCGATCGGGCCCTCGACGCGATCGCCGAGGCCGAACACGTATCGAAGCACGCGCTCGTTCTGCAGGGAGTCGAACTCATCGTCGCGCGTCGAGCGCGTCGCGCCGAAGTGGACGACGCCATCGACTTCGTGCTGAGCCACGATGCCGAGTTGCTGCAGCGACTCGAAGACGCATGACCCGATTCCTCGGCCTGGACGACGCGCTCCACATTGCCGCACGACTCGGATTTCACGTGCGCGATGCCGGCTTGCTCGCATCCGCCATCGCCCGGCCGGCGACGACGCTCTTCGGTGACGACGCCTATCCCGCGTTGTCACTCAAAGCGGCAGCGTTGCTCGAGAGTGTCGTGCGGAATCATCCGTTCGTCGACGGGAACAAACGGAGCGGATGGACGCTCGCCGTGACGTTCTTGTGGATCAACGGGTTCCGCCATGACATGACGGCTGATGAGGGCTTCGATCTGGTCGTCGGAGTGGCCGAAGGCCGCGTCAGCCTGGAGACGTCCGCTGCGGCGTGGGAAGCGCATCTGATCCCCCGCTCGTAGACTCGGGACCGTGACCGACGCTCCCGAGATCCCCGTCCGCGTGCGCCCCGAGGTCGCCGCGCTGCCGCCGTACAAGCAGGGCCGGCAGGCCGGCGCCGAGGCGTTCAAGCTGTCGAGCAACGAGAACCCGTTCGACCCGCTCCCCGGCGTGCTCGAGCGCGTGCAGGCGACGACCGCGTTGAACAGATACCCGGATGCGAGCGCCGCACGGCTGCGCGAACGTCTCGCCGAGCGATTCGGCGTAGGCGCCGACGGCGTCCACATCGGCGCCGGCAGCGTCTCGATCCTCGCCCAGCTCGTCCTGGCCACGTCCGGCCCCGGCGACGAGGTCATCTACGCGTGGCGCTCGTTCGAGGCCTATCCGTGGCTCGCCGTCGTGGCCGGCGCCACGGCCGTCGAGGTGCCACTCGGCGCCGGCGCGCGACACGACCTCGACGCGATGGCGGCGGCGATCACGGAGCGGACCCGCACCATCATCGTCTGCAGCCCCAACAACCCCACCGGTCCCATCGTGACCCAGGCGGAGTTCGACGCCTTCGTCGCCCGCGTGCCGGCCGACGTCCTCGTGATCCTCGATGAGGCGTACTCGGAATTCGTGACGGATCCCGAGGCGGTCGACGGCGCCACGGTGCTCGCGACGAACGCCCACCCCAACGTGGTGGTGCTGCGCACCTTCTCGAAGGCGTACGGGCTGGCCGCGCTGCGCGTCGGCTACGCCGTCGGCCATCCGCGCGTGCTCGACGCGGCCCGCAGCACCGCGATCCCGCTGTCGGTCACCGCCCACGGCGAGGCCGCAGCGCTCGCGAGCCTCGACGCGGAGGATGAGCTGCTCGAGCGCGTCCGCGTCATCGCCGATCGCCGCGATCGGCTCGCGGCGGGACTCCGCGCGTCCGGCTGGAACGTCCCCGAGGCGCAGGGCAACTTCGTGTGGCTCCCCGTCGGCGAGGAGACCGCGACGTTCGCGGCGGCCTTCGAAGAGGCGGGCCTGATCGTCCGTCCGTTCGCGGGCGACGGCATCCGTATCTCGGTCGGCGAAGAGGAATCTGTCGAGAAGGTCCTAGGGATTGCAGCATCCGTTGTGAAGAACCTCCCCGAAGGGCACGCAGGAGTGCGGGCTAGCGTAGAACGGTGACCCCGCCTGAAGACTCGGTGACGACTGGCGCCACGGCACCTTCGGAACCCACCATGCCCGAAGACCCCGCGATCGTCCGCTTCCTCCAAGCGGACGGCACGTACGCGCCCACCCCCGCAGCGGAGCCCTATCGCGACGCCGTCGACGCGCTGAGCGACACGGACCTCGAGACGTTCTACCGCGACATGGCGGTCATCCGCGCCTTCGACGTGCAGGCGACGAACCTGCAGCGGCAGGGCCAGCTGGCGCTCTGGCCGCCGAGCTACGGCCAGGAGGCGGCGCAGGTCGGCTCCGCCCGGGCCGCGCGGACGCAGGACCACATCTTCCCGTCCTACCGCGAGCACGTCGTGACGAAGATCCGCGGCGTCGACCCGATCGACATCATCCGGGTGATGCGCGGCCTCACGCACGGCGGATGGGACCCGACCGACCCGAAGAACGGCAACACCCACATCTACACGCTCGTGCTCGGCTCGCAGACGCTGCACGCGACGGGGTTCGGGATGGGTCTCGTCTTCGACGGCCGCTGCGGCACCGGCGACGCCGACCGCGACGAGGCCGTCATCGTCTACTACGGCGACGGGGCCTCCAGTCAGGGCGATGTGCACGAGGCGATGGTCTTCGCCGCGAGCTACCGCACGCCTGAGGTGTTCTTCCTGCAGAACAACCAGTGGGCGATCTCCGTGCCCGTCTCGACGCAGTCCCGCGCGCCGCTGTACAAGCGCGGCGCGGGCTACGGGATGCCGAGCACGCTGATCGACGGCAACGACGTGCTGGCGAGCTGGGCCGTCACGCGCGCGGCCCTCGACGACGCGCGTGCCGGCGGCGGACCTCAGGCGATCGAGGCGATGACCTACCGCCTCGGCCCGCACACCACGAGCGACGACCCGACGAAGTACCGGCCGTCGAGCGAGGAGGAGGCGTGGCGGCGCCGAGACCCGCTCTCGCGCACGAAGGCCTTCCTTCTCAGCCGCGGGGCATCGGAATCGTTCTTCGCCGACGTCGAGGCCGAATCCGAGGCGCTCGCCGACGACATCCGCGTTCGCACCAACGCCCTGGGCGGACTCGATCGCGACGACATCTTCGCCCACGTGTACTCCGAGCCCCACCCGCTCATGGACGAGCAGCGGCAGTGGCTCGCCGGGTACGAGGCATCCTTCGAGGGAGGCGCATCGTGACCGACACCCGGTCGTTGAGCGAGCGAGGTACGAGCGAGACGAAACGCGCCGTGGCCGCCGAAAACCCCGTGCCCGCGGTGACCTCGGTCACGACGATGCCGCTCAGCCGCGCCATCAACGCCGGGCTGCGCGCGTCCCTCGCGGGCAGCGACCGCGTCCTGCTCATGGGCGAGGACATCGGCCGGCTCGGCGGAGTCTTCCGCATCACCGAGGGGCTGCAGGCCGAGTTCGGCGAGCAGCGCGTCATCGACAGCCCGCTGGCGGAGTCCGGTCTCGTCGGCACCGCCATCGGGCTCGCGCTGGCCGGGTTCCGCCCGGTGGTGGAGATCCAGTTCGACGGCTTCGTCTTCCCGGCGTTCGACCAGATCACCTCGCAGCTCGCGAAGATCACCAACCGCCTCGAGGGCGCGGTGCAGATGCCCGTCGTGATCCGCATCCCGTACGGCGGGCACATCGGCGCGATCGAGCACCACCAGGAGAGCCCGGAGGCGTACTTCACTCACACCCCGGGCCTGCGGGTGGTGAGCCCGTCGACGCCGAACGACGGGTACTGGATGATCCAGGACGCGATCGCGTCCGCCGACCCGGTGATCTTCCTCGAGCCGAAGAGCAAGTACTGGCAGAAGGGCGAGGTCGACACGTCGGCTCGCGCGCTGCCGCTGCACGCGTCGCGCATCGTCCGGCGCGGCACCGACGTCACCCTGGTCGGCCACGGCGCCATGGTGACCACGATGCTGCAGGCCGCCGTCCTCGCCGAGGCGGAGGGCACCAGCATCGAGGTCGTCGACCTCCGGTCGCTGTCACCCGTCGACTACGGGCCGATCCTCGAATCCGTGCGCCGCACCGGCCGCATGGTCTACGCGCAGGAGGCGCCGGGCTTCACGTCTCTCGGCTCGGAGGTCGCCGCGACGGTGATGGAGCGCGCGTTCTACGCGCTGGAGGCTCCCGTGCTCCGCGTGTCGGGCTTCGACGCACCGTTCCCTCCGGCCAAGCTCGAAGGCGTCTTCCTGCCCGACGCCGACCGCATCCTCGAGGCCGTCGACCGGTCCCTCGCCTACTGATCCGCGCGCTCCTGTGTCCCACCGGTGGGGCGGCGCTCGAAAGGACAAGACATGAGCACCCAGACGTTCGTTCTGCCCGATGTCGGTGAAGGTCTCACCGAGGCCGAGATCGTCCAGTGGCGGGTCGCGCCCGGCGACAGCGTCGCCGTGAACGACGTGCTCGTCGAGATCGAGACGGCGAAGTCCCTGGTCGAGCTTCCCTCGCCGTTCGCCGGCACCGTCGGAGACCTGCTCGCGGCGGAGGGCGACACGGTGAACGTCGGTACCGCGATCATCACCATCGCTTCGGACACGGATGCCGCGGCCCCGGCCACCGTCGGCCAGTCCGAGCACGGGCAGCCGGCCGAGCCGGCCGAGGGTGAGGGAGCGGTGCTCGTCGGCTACGGCACGGGCGGTCACGTCCAGTCGCGGCGGCGGGGACCGGCTGTTCCGGCGGAGCAGCGGGTCGCGGCATCCGTCGGCGTCATCGCCAAGCCGCCGATCCGCAAGCTCGCGCGCGACCTCGGGGTGGAGCTTTCAGCGGTCGCCCCGAGCGGCCCGGCCGGCGAGGTGACCCGCGAGGACGTCGTGCGGCACGCCTCGCAGGCGAGCGTGTTCCGCAACATCGAGACGCCCGAGTGGGGCGACGTACGAGAAGAGACCATTCCAGTGGGCGCACCGGCGCCCGCGCGGCCGTCGGTGCCGGGGCCCATCGAGGTCGCACCGTCGACGCCCGCTCCTGACGCCGCGGGTCGCGAGGAGACCATCGCCGTCCGCGGCGTGCGCAAGGCCACGTCGTCGGCGATGGTGCAGTCGGCCTATTCGGCGCCGCACGTCTCGGTGTGGACCGACGTCGACGCGACCCGCACGATGGAGCTCGTCAAGCGCCTGAAGTCCTCGCCGGACTTCGCCGACACGAAGGTGTCGCCCCTGCTGATCATGGCGCGGGCCGTGATCTGGGCGGCACGGCGCACCCCGATGGTCAACGCCGCGTGGGTCGACGCCGACGGCGGCGCCGAGATCCGGGTGCGGCGCTACGTCAACCTCGGGATCGCCGCGGCGACGCCGCGCGGTCTCCTGGTGCCCAACATCAAGGACGCGCAGGATCTGTCGATGCGCGAGCTCGCCCGCGCGCTCGAGAAGCTCACGCTCACGGCGCGCGAGGGCAGGACCACTCCGGCCGACCAGCACGGCGGCACGATCACGATCACCAACATCGGCGTCTTCGGCATGGACGCGGGCACCCCGATCATCAACCCCGGCGAGGCCGGCATCGTCGCGCTCGGGACGATCCGGCAGAAGCCGTGGGTGGTCGACGGCGAGGTCCGACCGCGCTGGGTGACCACGGTCGCCGGCTCGTTCGATCACCGCGTGGTCGACGGCGACGGCATGTCCCGCTTCATCGCGGATGTGGCATCGATCCTCGAAGAGCCTGCGCTGCTCCTCGACTGATCTCGCCGTTCGGCCGCACGGCGTCAGCGCGGCTCAGCCGTCGGTGGGCTGTGGGCTGTCGGCCGCCGCGGTCGTCCGGTACTCGGCGCGCAGCAGCGACGCAGGCGCCAGTGAACGCGGACGACCGAGGATCAGCAGCAGTGCGATCGCGAAGAGCCCTCCCATCGTGCCCGCCATGATGTCGGCCATCGTGTCGTCGAGTCCGCCCTGGGCGACGGTGCCGATCAGGTGGTCGCTCGCGAACTCGCAGATCTCCCACGCCGCGGCGAACGCCATCGCCGTCAGCTGGATGACGGCGAGCCCGAACCAGGCCGGGAACGGGGCGTTCACCCGCTCCTCCATGCGCCGCACCCACAGCATGCCGAGCCACGCGAGCATGACGCCGGAGTCGAAGTGGATCAGCGTGTCCCAGTCGGCGATCGCGACGTAGACGTTCAGCGCGCTTCCCGCGTACGGACCCAGCGTGATGAAGATCAGGTAGTGCAGCTGCAGCGCGCGCGGCAGCGTGGTGCGGAAGAGGAGCTCAGCGGCGGCGGGGGCCCACATCGAGACGACGAGCAGCATCGTGAGCAGCACGTCAGCCGGAAGGCCCGCGGCGGACAGCACCAGCGCGACGACGAGGGCGCCCACCTGGAACGGGAGGGCGAGCAGCAGCGAGCGGCGGACGACCTGCGGAAGCACGCCCCGACGCTATCAGCGCCGCCCACCGTGCCCAGGCAAGCTCGTCCGCCCGCCCGGTTTCCACGGACGTTCGCTCGTCGCCCGGCCCACAAAGGTTCGTCCGTCGTATATGTACGTGTCGATGCCGATATCGCGGACATATACGACGGATGAACGCCGTTGAATGCGATGGGATGACGTCGGTTTGAGAACGATTCTCATTAGCGTTAGAGTTGCGGACATGACCTCGCTGCGACGATTCCTGCCTGTGCTCGGCCTGACGGCGGCATCCGCCCTCGTGCTTGCGGGATGCGCGGGCACCGCGGCGGGCGACGACGCGGCGGACGACCGTCTCTCGGTCGTCGCGTCGACCAACGTCTACGGGCAGATCGCGGCCGAAGTCGGCGGCGACCTCGTCGACGTGACCTCGATCGTGACCAACGAGTCGCAGGACCCGCACTCCTTCGAGCCCAGTGCCCGCGACCAGCTCGTGGTGTCGAAGGCCGACCTCGTCATCGAGAACGGCGGCGGTTACGACGCCTTCGTCGACGCGCTCATCGAGTCCAGCGGCACGGACGCCCCCGTCGTCACCGCCGTCGAGTACTCGCACGACTGGCCCGACAACCCCGGTCACGCCGACCCGCCCGCGGCGGATGAGGCCGACACCGATGCAACGGATGCCGCGACCGATACCGCCGCCGGCGACGCCGATGACCACGCCGACGAGTCCGACGACCATGACCACGGTCACGACCACGTCGAGGGCTTCAACGAGCACGTCTGGTACGACCCGCACACCATCGCACACGTCGCCTCGGCCGTCGCCGACGAGCTGGGGCAGCTGAGCCCCGACGACGCCGACACGTTCATCGCCAACGCCGAGGCGTTCGGCGCCGAGGTCGAGAAGCTCGAAGCCTCGCTCGGCGACATCGGAGCCGCCCACGGCGGCGAGAAGGTCTTCGTCACCGAGCCGGTGCCGGTGTACCTCACCGACGCCGCCGGACTCGAGAACGCGACACCCGAGGCGTTCAGCGAAGCGGTCGAAGAGGGGCAGGATGTCGCACCTGCGACGCTTCTCGAATCCCTGGCGCTCGTGCGGGGCGGCTCCATCCGCGTCGTCATCACGAACACCCAGACCGGCGGAGCGGAGACGCAGGAGATCGTCGACGAGGCCGACGGACTCGGCATCCCGGTGATCGCGTTTTCGGAAACGCTTCCCGAGGGGGAGACTTACATCTCGTGGATGCAGGCCAACATCGAGGCGCTGAACACAGCGCTGCAGGCGTGACCCCGCCGTCCGCCGGCGCCGATCGGCGTGTGGTGCTGAGCATCCGGGATGCCGCGTTGCAGCGCGGCGACCGGGAGCTGTGGGCCGGCCTCGACCTCGACGTCCATGCCGGGGAGCTCGTCGCCGTGCTCGGACCCAGCGGGTCGGGCAAGACGACGCTGCTGCGGGCGATCCTGGGGCTCGACCCGCTGTCCCGCGGCGAGATCACCGTGGAGGGCGCGCCGGTCGACGGTCACGGCAGCCGCCGCATCGGCTACATCCCGCAGGCGCGGCCGCTGCCTCGCGACACCTCGCTGCGCGGCCGCGACCTCGTGACGCTGGGCGTCGACGGCCACCGCTTCGGGCTGCCGATCCCGCGCCGCGGCGATCGTGCCCGCGTCGACGCCCTCATCGAGGCCGTCGGTGCGCGCGACTTCGCCGACCGGCCGGTCGGGCAGCTGTCGGGTGGCGAGCAGCAGCGCCTGCGCGCCGGCCAGGCGCTCGCCGACGATCCGCCGCTGCTGCTGTGCGACGAGCCGCTCACCAGCCTCGACCTCGCCAACCAGCAGGCCGTCATCGGCCTCATCGACCGGCATCGCCGCGAGAAGGATGCCGCGGTCCTGCTCGTGACGCACGACATCAACCCGGTGCTCGGCAAGGTCGACCGCATCCTGTACATCGCCAACGGCCGCTTCACCCTGGGCACGCCACAGGAGGTGCTGCGCTCCGACGTGCTCACGGCGCTCTACGGCGCGCACGTGTTCGTGCTGCGCGCCGGCGACCGGCTCGTGGTGGTCGGCGCACCGGATGCCGAGGCATCCCATCACCACCACGAGGGTGAGGCGCACGCGTGAACTGGGAAGACATCGCGGACGCGATGTTCGGCGGCCTGCCGTACTACGGCGAGATCCTCGCGCTGGTGTCGAACTCGGTGTGGGCGGGTGCCGTGCTGGGGCTGGTCGGTGGGCTCGTGGGCGTGTTCGTCATGCAGCGCGACATGGCGTTCGCCGTCCACGGCATCAGCGAGCTGTCGTTCGCCGGCGCGGCGGCGGCCCTGCTCATCGGCTGGGACGTCGTGACGGGGTCGATCGTCGGGTCGCTCATCGCGGCCGCCATCATCGGCCTGCTCGGCGCGAAGGCGCGCGACCGCAACTCGATCATCGGCGTGCTGATGCCGTTCGGGCTGGGTCTCGGCATCCTGTTCCTCTCGCTCTACGACGGGCGCAGCGCCAACCGGTTCAGCCTGCTCACCGGTCAGATCGTGTCGGTGCAGACGGGGCAGCTCGGCTGGCTGATCGGCATCGGAGCCGTCGTGCTGCTGGGCGTGCTGCTGATCTGGCGTCCGCTGCGGTTCGACTCGCTCGACCCGCAGTCCGCGGCGGCGCGCGGCGTGCCGACCACGGCGGTCTCGCTCGCCTTCATGCTGCTGCTCGGTCTCATCGTGGCCGTCGCCGTGCACATCATCGGCGCGCTGCTCGTGATGGCCCTTCTCGTGACCCCGGCCGCCGCGGCGATGCGGATCGCGTCGGGACCGCTGTCGGTGCCGCTGCTGTCGGCGCTGTTCGGCTTCGTGTCGGCGGTGGGCGGCATCCTGCTCGCGATCATGGGGACGCTTCCGGTGAGCCCGTACATCACGACCATCTCGTTCGCGATCTACGTCGTGTGCCGGGTGATCGGCGCTCGCCGCGACCGCGTGACGAGGGTGGCCGCGTGATCGCGGCAGGCGCCCGGCCGACGTCCAGGACCCGTCGGTAGACTCGCCGCCATGGTCCAGCGCAACACCTGGCAGCGCGAACGCGTGCGCGAAGCGCTCTCGGACGCCCGTGGCTTCGTGAGCGCCCAGTCGCTGCACGCCACGCTCCGTGACGAGAACACCGGCATCGGACTCGCCACCGTGTACCGCACCCTCGCCGGACTCGCGGCGCAGGGCAACGCCGATTCGCTGCAGAGCCCCGAGGGCGAGGCGCTCTACCGGGCGTGCACCAGCACCGGCCACCACCACCATCTGATCTGCCGCTCCTGCGGACTGACCGTCGAGATCGAGGCGACCGACGTCGAGCAGTGGGCCAAGCGCACTGCCGAACGCCACGGTTTCCGCGACGCCGAGCACGTCGTCGACATCTTCGGGCTCTGCGGGTCGTGCGCCGCGGCCGCCGACGACCAGCGCGACGCAGAGCGTGACGCGCACTGACCCCACGACGCGGGCACGCTCTGCGGGGCACGATCACGCGACGATGACGCATGCCGCGCCCGGCCCGTCCGCGCAGGCACGCGCCGCGCTGTGGCTCGGCGTGGGGCTCGTCCTCATCGCAGGCCTCTTCCTCATCGACTGGCTCGCGCCCGCCCTGTTCCCGGCATCCCTCCCCACTCGGGCACAGGACGGGCTGACCCTCGCCCTCAGCGTCCTCATCGAGTCGCTGCCCTTCGTGGCGCTGGGCGTGGTGCTGTCGATCGTCGTGCAGGTGTGGGTGCCCCCGGGCGTCATCGAGCGGTGGATGCCGCGGCGCGCGTGGGCCCGTCGCGCGGTGCTGTCGCTCCTGGGCATGATCGTGCCGGTGTGCGAGTGCGGCAACGTGCCGTTCGCGCGCGGGCTGCTGATGCGAGGCTTCTCGGTGCCCGAGACGCTGACGTTCCTGATCGCGGCGCCGATCGTGAATCCCATCGTGATCCTGACGACGCACCAGGCGTTCGGTTTCAGTGACGGCATCCTCGTTGCCCGCATCCTCGGCGGGTACGCGATCGCGAACCTGATCGGATGGCTGTACTCGCGGCATCCGTCTCCTGACGCGCTTCTCACCGACCGCTTCCGCGACACGTGCGAGCTCGTCACGCACGAGCCGGGAGGCAAGTGGCGCCGCACGCTGGCGCAGTTCGTGATCGAGCTGCGCGCGGTCATGCCGGCCCTCATCATCGGCTCGGCGCTCGCCGGGGCGGTGCAGGTGCTGATCCCGCGCGACGCGCTGCTCGCGATCGGCTCGAACCCGGCCCTGTCGATCGTCGCGATGATGGCCCTCGCCATGGTGGTGTCGATCTGCTCGAACGTCGACGCCTTCTTCGCGCTGTCGTTCGCCTCGACCTTCACTCCCGGCTCGATCGTCGCATTCCTGCTCGTCGGGCCGCTCGTCGACGTGAAGATGCTGGCGCTCATGCGCACCACCTTCACGTGGCGCACCCTCGGCGGCATCGTGGTCGTGGTGCTCCTGTCGGCATTCGCGATCGGGACGGCGGTGAACCTCCTTGCGTAATGCCGGATTCGTCGGCACGCGGTGGCTCGGGGTCGGGCTCGCCGCCGCGCTGGCCGTGGTCACGCTCTCGCTCGCGCTCACTGATCGGCTCGGGCTGTACATCAACCCCGACTCCACGTGGTTCGCCGTCTCGATGGCCGTGCTCGTGCTCGTCGGCGCGGTGGCGTCCTTCGCGCTGCCGCTGGGCGCCGAGGCCGACCACGGCCACGATCACGGCTCGTCGGAAGGTGCGGGCGTTTCGTCTCGCTTCGCGCGCTCGACCGCCGGGGGCCCGGTCGTTGAGCGAGCGAGGAACGAGCGAGACGAAACGCCCGAGCCGACGCACGACCCCCGGGAGGCGCACCACGACAACGCCGCGCACGACCACGAGGCACGGCATCCGCTCGGTATCGCGGCGACCGTACTCGGCGGGGTCGCGGCCTCCGGCGTGGTCGTGCTGACGCTCGTGCTGCCGCCGGCGTCGCTGTCGGCCGAACTCGCCATGTCGCGCGACGTCGGCGCGACGCCCCTTTTCGGCGGCGCCGACACCGTGCAGCTCGCCTCGACCGGCGACACCGCGTCGTTCGGCGTCGGCGACTGGGCCACCGTCTTCGCAACGGCGACGAACCCCGACGCGTTCGACGGCGACACGATCGAGCTCACCGGCTTCGTCACCCCGGGCGACGGCACCTCCGGCCAGGGCGACGCCTTCGACCTGACGCGCCTGATCATCACGCACTGCGTCATCGACGCTCAGCCCGCGACCCTGCCGATCGTGGGCGCCGCGCCCGACACCGGGCAGTGGGTCACGATCACCGGCACGGTGCGCTCCTCGTCCGACGGGCGTCTCGTGGTCGACGCCAGCGCCGTCGAGGAGATCGCCGAGCCCGAGGACCCGTATGAGTACTGACGCCTCCTCGCGGCGCACGCACTCGCGGCGTCGCCGGAGCCGCGCCTTCGTGGTGACGTTCGGCGTCGTCGTGGGCCTGCTGGCGGTGCTGGGCCTCGCCGGCGCGGCGGCGAGCGTCGCACAGGGACCCCGGGTCACGGACGCATCGGTGGATCCGGCGGCGGCGGCCGCGGCATCCGGTTCCCGTCTCATCGTGACCACGACGCAGTCGCTCGCCGAGGTTGACCCGTCGCAGGTGACGATCACGCCGGCGACGCCGTTCGTGATCGATACGTCGGGCCGCAGCGTCGGGGTGCGGTTCACGCTCCCGCTGTGGGACGACACGGAGTACACGGTCACCATCGACGGCGTCGCGTCGCTCGGCGGTGGGCCGACCGCGACGATCACGGAGACCTTCCGCACGCCGCCGGCGCACGTGTACCTGTTGCAGCGCGGCACCAACGACGGCGACCTGATCTACCGCACCGACCTCACCGGGCAGAATGCCGTGCCCGTGTTCCGGCACCCGCACATCGAGGACTTCCGCGCCACCGCCGAGCACCTCGTGGTGTCGGTGCGCACCGACGATGATCAGGCGGGCCTCATCGTCACCGATCTCGACGGCGAGCACGCCCACGACCTGCCGCTGCCGGTCGAAGACGGCGGCGACGGCTACGTGTCGAACCTGCAGACGGCCGACCGGGGCGAGCGCATCGGCTACCTCTTCTCGGACGCCCACCTCGACGCCGATTCCGGCCGCGAGAGCCGCCTGTTCACGGCCTCGCTCGCCGATCCCGACGCCGATCCCGTGGCGATCGAGATCGAGGGCGCCGATCCGCGCGTGGCGGAGTGGCGCTTCGTGCCCGACACCGACAGCATCCTGCTGCTGTCGTTCGACGGCTCACTGCTGCTGACCGGATCGAATGCCGCGACCGGCGCCCCGACGGCGCTCGGTGCGGCGATGACCATCGAGGGCATCGCGCGCGGCTCGAGCGAAGCCGTCGTCGACCGGGTCGACCAGGCCTCGGTCATCGACCTCACCGACGCGAGCGAGCAGCAGCTCGTGACCCCCGACGTCGACCTCGGCGGCACGAGCTCGGTGACCCCGCTGCCCGACGGTTCGACGATCCGGACGGCGGCGGTGCTCGACGGCGAGGGCATGCCGACCGGCCGCACATCGGTCGCCCGGGTGGGTGCGGACGGTGCGACGACCATGCTCACCGAGGTCGGTGAGACGGATGCTGCGATCCAGGTCTGCGTGTCGCCCAGCGCGCGGTATGTCGCCCTGCTGGTGGCGCCGAACGCCGTCTCCAATCCGTACGACACGTACCAGCTGCCGCTTCCCACGCGGCCCGAGACGCGCATCCTTCAGATCGCCGACGGCGAGCCCGTGATCGCCCTCAACGGCAGCGCGATCTCGTGGTGCCAGGTGCCGCCCCGCTGACCGCCCTTCGACAAGCTCAAGGATGAGGCGGACCGGACGCGGCCTCCTTCGGCGCGGCCGGCACGGGGATCCTCGACGGCAGCCCGGTCGACAGCAGGAGCCCGAGCACCGTGAGTGCGAACACGAAGAACAGCGACTGGCGGAGCGATTCGACCTGCGTGTCGGCGTAGAGCCGGGCGACCTCGCTCGCGGCGTCGGGGTCGGCCCCGGCATCCGTCAAGAGGTCCTCTGCCTGCTGCTCGGAGATGATGGGCGCGCCCTTCGAGGCGGTGGCCACCACCTGTTCGCGCACGTCGTCGGGAAGCGTGGTGCTCTGCTGCACCGCACTCGTGAAGCCCGAGGTGAGCAGCAGGATGAAGACGGATCCGACGATCGCGGTGCCGAAGGACGAGCCGAGGTTCTGGAACGTGCCCTGCAGCCCGCCGACCTCGGAGGTGTCGGACTGCTCCACCGCCGACATGTTGACGTTGCCCAGCTGCGAGGCGAGCAGCCCGAATCCGGCACCGACCACGAACATGCCGGTCGCGAACAGCCAGTCGGCGAGCTCCGGCTGCACGGCGACGAACACCAGCAGCACGCCGACGCCGAGCGTGAGCTGTCCGATGCGGCCGAGGTTCCGGGCAGAGCGGACGGTGGACAGGCGCGAGCCCAGCACCGAGAAGAGGATGAGCCCGAGCGACAGCGGCAGGATCTTCAGGCCCGTCTGGAGGGCATCGAAGCCGAGGATCGTCTGCAGGTACACCGGGATGACGAAGAACAGCGCGGCGATCGCGAAGTACTGCGCCATGAACATCGTGAGACCGCTGCGCAGCGCCGGGATGCGGAGCAGGCTGACCTTGAGGAGAGCCACTCTGCCGGTGCGCTCGAGCTGCTGCTGGCGTTTCACGAACAGCCACAGCACCACGATCGACAGCAGGATCATGTAGGCGACGGGCGAGATGCCGAGCGGGGCGAACGGCTCGCCGTTGATCTCGGGCGGATTGAGCGGCTCGAACCATCCCCATGTCTTGCTCTGCAGGATGCCGTATACGAGGAGCGAGAGCCCCAGAGCCGACAGCACCACGCTCAGGAGGTCGATGCGCAGCGTGCGGTCGCCGGGCACGTCCTTGATGCGCCCCGACACGATCAGCACGAGCGTCATCACGACCGCCTCGGCCACGAAGACGTAGCGCCACGAGGAGTACGTGGTCACGAGCCCGCCGATGAGAGGCCCGGCGGCCGCCGCGCCACCGGTGACGGCGCCGAGCACGGCGAACGCGACGACACGGGCCCGGCCCTCGTAGTTGATCGCCGCGAGGGCGGCGATGGCCGGGATGACGAGCACCGCGCCGAGGCCTTCGACCAGCGACCACCCGATCATCAGAACGGTGAGGTTGGGGCTCAGCGCGGTCGTCAGCGAGCCGATGCCGTAGATGACGGACCCGATCCGGAACGCGAGACTGCGCCCCCACCGATCGCCCAGCTTGCCGCCGGTGAGCATGAACGCGGCCATGGTCAGGGCGTAGAAGGTGATGGCCGCCTGCATCCCGGAGATGTCGGTGCCGAGGTCGGCGGCGACGGTCGAGATCGAGACGTTCATCACCGTGCTGTCGAGCACCATGATGAACTGCGCGACGCTCAGCAGCACGAGTGCGAACCATTTGCCCATGCGCGAACAGTACTGCTCGCGGCGGCTCCGGCGACACCGCCGGGAGCCGACGCGCGGACGTAGACTCGGCGGCATGGTGCGGGACCTCTGGCGAGCGGCGACCCGCGCCGACCTGGAGGGCCTCCCGGCCGACGTCGCGCCGCGCCTGCTCGGCTCCCGCCTCACGACCGTGGTCGAGGGTGAGACGGTGGTCGTGCGGCTCACCGAGGTCGAGGCGTACCACGGCCGTGGCACGGGAACGGTACCCGACCCCGGCTCGCACGCGCGCATGGGACCGACGCCGCGCAACGCCACGATGTGGGGCAAACCCGGGCATCTGTACGTGTACCTGAGCCACGGCATCCACTCCTGCGTCAACGTGGTGTGCGGTCCTGAAGGCGTCGCCGGCGGTGTGCTGCTGCGCGCGGGTGAGGTGATGGAGGGGACGGATGCCGCCGCCCGCCGTCGTCCGGCGGCCCGCACGCCGCGCGACCTGGCGCGCGGGCCCGGGCGGTTCGGGGATGCCGTGGGGCTGCGGCATCCCGTGCACGACGGCATCGATGCGATCACCGGAGCGCCCCATCACGGCGCGGTCGCTCGCCTCGAGCTGCTCGCGGAGCCGCTCGCCGAGGTGGCGTCGGGCCCCCGGGTGGGCGTGGCAGGGGTTGCGGGCACCGCGGTCTTCCCGTGGCGGTACTGGATTCCGGGTGACCCCACCGTTTCGCCGTTCCGGTGGGGGCGCGGCGCGCGCGAGGTCAGCGAAGCGATGTGACGGCCGTGATGGCCTTCCGCAGCTGCTGCACCCGACGCTCGTAGCGGGCCGCGATGAAGATCAGCACGGCGCCGCCGATCCCGAGCCACAGCCACCACGGGACGTCGATGTACGACGTCGATATCCACGGCCACAGCTGCGCGATGCCGTGCACGAGCACCACCGCCGAGCCCAGCACGAGCGGCGCCTGCAGCGCGAAGACCGCGCCGACGACCACGAGGCCGACCGCCACGACGCCCAGGGCGACGATGCGCCACAGCTCGGCTTCGCCGAAGAAGTCGTAGAGCAGCGACGGCAGCAGCAGCAGTGCGAGCCACGGGCCCAGCGCGGGCCACGTCCGCGACTCCGGCCTGCGCCGCAGCGTGCGAGCCCCGTAGGCGATGCCGCCGAGGGCCGCCGGCACGGTCACGAGTTCCACCGGCTCGACGCCGAAGGCGAAGAAGGCCAGCACGCCGAAGACGGCCGCGGCCAGCGCCGCGATGACGGCGGGCGCGGCCCCCAGGCGGTCGCGCCACACGGCGCCGACGTACGTCGCCGCGGTCAGGACGGTCATGGTGATCGCCGTCCTCACCTCGTCCAGGTCCGTGCTCGTCGCCAGCAGGATCAGCTCGGCCGCTCCCACGAGCACCGCGGCGAGGGCGAGGCCGGTGCCGACGGTGATGTCCACGCGTCTCGAGGTGGTGGCGCGCATCGCGGCGACGGCGACCGCCACGGCGATGCCGGCTGCCGCGGTCACCCACAGGTCCGCTTCGAAACCCGGGTCGCCCGCGACGGCGGCGAACCGGACGCCGCAGCCCGTGCCCACGACGACGAGCCCGCCCACGGCCAGCACGGCGCCCAGCGTCGCCCACCGCCGGAGCCCGAGGGCGGAGGCCCCCGCCACGGCGGCCGCGCCGG
>NZ_JBJDRK010000031.1:0-58770 GCF_044987405.1 Microbacterium sp. ZW T2_14
GTGGCGGGGGCTTCGTCGAGTTCGGCGGAGGGCATGGGTGTACCTCGTTCGTGAAAAGGGCTTACCTTCGACCGTACTTCTTGTGGACGGCCTGTCGGCTCACGCCCAGGGCGCTTGCGATCGCCTGCCACGAGAACCCGAGGTTGCGCGCCCGGCGCACCTGCACCTCTTCGGCGCGCGCGAGTTCCACGCGCACCTCGGCGAGGCGGTGCAGCTCGGCCAGCGGCTCGCGTGCGTCCGATGCGCCGATCAGAGTGCGCAGGTCGTCTCCGCTCATCGCGTCGCCTTTCGTGCCGGCCGCCCATCCGAGGATGAGCTGACGATCCCGGATGCCGCGGGCCGCGGCATCCATTCGTCAACCGTAGTTGACACTTCAGGCGCTGTCAACTCGCATTGACATCGGTGCAGCGCGCTGGGCGCTGTGCGGTGTCGGAGCGGGGCGTTAGGGTGGTGCGGTGCCTGCCCCCGTGATCACCGCTGAGAACCTCGTCAAGGCCTACAAGGTCAAGGGCAAGCCCGACTTCCTCGCCGTCGACGGGCTGTCGTTCGAGGTCGCGCCCGGCGAATCGTTCGGCCTGCTCGGGCCCAACGGCGCCGGCAAGTCCACGACGATGAAGATGGTCGGCGCGGTCTCGACCCGCAGCAGTGGCGAGCTGTCGATCCTCGGGCTCGACCCCGACCGGTACGGGCCCGAGATCCGTTCGCGGCTCGGGGTGGTGCCCCAGCAGGACAACCTCGACGGCGAGCTCAACGCCCGCGAGAACCTCTACATCTACGGCCGTTACTTCGGGCTGCCGGGCAAGGTGTGCCACCAGAAGGCCGACGAGCTGCTGGCGTTCGCGCAGCTCGAAGACAAGGCGAAGAGCAAGGTCGAGCAGCTCTCGGGCGGCATGAAGCGCCGCCTCACGATCGCGCGCGGCCTGATCAACGACCCGCGCATCCTGCTCCTCGACGAGCCGACCACGGGTCTCGACCCGCAGGCGCGCCACGTGCTGTGGGACCGCCTGTTCCGCCTCAAGGAGCGCGGCACGACCCTCGTGCTGACCACGCACTACATGGACGAGGCCGAGCAGCTGTGCGACCGCCTCATCGTCGTCGACAAGGGCCGCATCATGGCCGAGGGCACGCCCGCCTCGCTCATCCGCGAGCACTCCAGCCGCGAGGTGCTCGAGGTGCGCTTCGGGTCGGACCGCAACCAGCAGGTCGCGCCGCAGCTCGAGGGCATCGGCGAGCGCGTCGAGGTGCTGCCCGACCGGATCCTGGTCTACACGCACGACGGCGAGGCCGCGCTCGAGGCCGTGACGCAGCGCGGACTGACGCCGATCACGTCGCTCGTGCGCCGGTCCAGCCTCGAGGACGTCTTCCTGCGACTCACCGGAAGGTCGCTGATCGAATGAGCGCGGTTCCCGAAGACGCCCACGCGCCGGGCGAGCCGGGAGAGTCGCGGATGCCGCCTCCCGCCGCACCCGGCAGCGCCAGCGCGTCCGGTCGGCCCGCGTCGGCCACCGCCACGCAGCTCTCGCTCGACGAGCTGCGCGCCGAGGCTATGCAGTGGGGACGCAAGCCGCGTGCCTTCGGCACCTGGTACGTGACCGAGCACATGGTGCGCGCCATGCGCGCGTACGGCTGGACCATCGTCGTCGGCGCTCTCGGGCAGCCGATCCTCTACCTGCTGGGTCTCGCGGTCGGCCTCGCCGCGCTCATCGACGCGCCGATCAGCCAGAACGGCGTCGAGGTGTCGTACCTCGTCTTCGTCGCCCCGGCGCTGCTCATGACCGCGGCGATCTCGGTGGCGTCCGAGGAGTTCTCGTACCCCGTCATCGCCGGATTCAAGTGGCGCCGCTACTTCTACGGCTTCAGCGCGACGGGACTCTCGCCGGGGCAGATCGCGGGCGGCGTCGTGAGCGGCGCGTCCGCGCGCATCGTGGTCGTCGTGCTGGCGTACTACCTGTTCCTCTGGCTCTTCCAGGCCGTCCCCGACCCGGCGACCGGCTGGCTCACGATCCCTATCGGACTCCTCGCGGGCCTCGCCTTCGGCATCCCGTACATGGCGTACTCCGCGTCGATCACCGACGACAAGGGGCAGGTCGCGCTCGTGCAGCGCTTCATCTTCATGCCGATGTTCTTGTTCTCGGGCACCTTCTACCCGCTCGCCACCCTGCCGCTGTGGCTGCAGTGGATCGGATGGGTCTCGCCGCTCTGGCACGCCACCGAGCTCGGCCGCGTCGCCACCTACGGCATGCCCACCGATCCGTTCGCCATCGTGATCCACGTCGGGTACCTGCTCGTGCTGTCGGGTGGCGGGTACATGATCGGCCGGCGCGTCTTCCAAAGGAGGCTCGGCGCATGACCGTCGCGACGGGAACCGAGACCGCGGCGGCGCGCACCGGCGGCGTGCGAGCGCTGTGGGCGGGCAATCCGCAGTCCGTCGTGCAGCGCGGGCTGATCGCCGCGCGCTCCTCGAGCGGGGCAGTGGTGCTGTCGGGGTTCTTCGAGCCGGTGTTCTACCTGGCCTCGATGGGGATCGGCCTCGGCTCGCTGATCGGCGACGTGCAGACCTCCAGCGGCATCGAGGTGCCCTATGCGGCGTTCATCGCCCCGGCCCTGCTCGCCGTCTCGGCCATGAACGGCGCGATCTACGACTCGACCTGGAACGTCTTCTTCAAGCTGAACTACGGCAAGCTCTACGAGGGCATGCTCGCGACGTCGCTCGGGCCGCTCGACGTGGCGCTGGGCGAGATCCTCTACGCGCTGCTGCGCGGCCTGCTGTACGCCACCGGATTCATGGTCATCATGCAGATCCTCGGCCTGAACCTCGCGTGGACCGCGATCCTCGCCCTGCCGGCGGTGCTGCTCATCGCCTTCGGCTTCGCGAGCCTCGGCATGGCCGTCACGAGCTACATGAAGACGTTCCAGCAGATGGACTGGATCAACTTCGTGCTGCTGCCGATGTTCCTGTTCTCGGCCACGCTGTACCCGATCACGATCTACCCCGAGTGGGTGCAGCACGTGATCATGGCATTCCCGCTGTGGCACGGCGTCGAGCTGGTGCGCGGGCTGACCACCGGCATCCTCACCCCCGAGATGTGGTGGCACGTGCTGTACTACGTCGTCATGATCGCGATCGGCCTCGTGTTCACGACGAAGCGTCTGCGCGCGCTGTTCCTCGACTGAGGCATGGCGCGAAACGACGGATGCCGCAACCCGGGGGGCTGCGGCATCCGTCGCTTGAGGACCGAGGTCAGAGCGAGCCGGTCGCCCCGACGCCCAGGTCGGCGTCGTAGTCGATGTCCTTCGTCTCGGGCGCCAGCAGCACGGCGATGAACGTGAGGACGCTCATCGCCGAGAGGTAGAGCCCGACCAGCACGGGGCTGCCACCGGCAGAGGCCCAGAGCCACACCGCGACGATCGGCGCGAGCGCCGCGCCCAGGATCGACGAGACGTTGTACGAGATCGCCGAGCCGGAGTACCGCACGTTCGTCGGGAACAGCTCGGGCAGCACCGCACCCATCGGGCCGAAGGTGGACCCCATGAGCATGAAGCCGAACACGAGGAACGCCTGCACCAGTGCGCCGGTGAACTTCGGGTCGACCTGGGGCAGCAGGAAGACGTTGAACGTGAGACCGAACACGATGATGAGCCCGGTCACCCAAAGCAGCAGCCGTCGGCGCCCGATCGCGTCGGCGATCGGTCCCGACAGCAGCGTGAAGATGCCGAAGAACACGACGCCGACGATCTGCATGATCACGAAGTCGGTGTAGCCGAACCCGAGACCCGGCACATAGGTGGCGGCGTCGAACGCGGTGCCGGAGGCGTCGGCTGCGGCCTCCGCGCCGGCGAGGGTCGCCTTGGTGCCGTACGCGAGCGTGAAGTTCGTCATCAGGTAGAACAGCACGTACGTCGCCAGCATGATGAACGTGCCGAGGATCAGGTGCCACCAGTGATGACGGATGACGGCGCCGAGCGGGAACTTGCGGATCGCGCCCTTCTTCTCCGCCTTCACGAACGTCTCCGACTCGACGAGGCGCAGTCGCACCCACAGGCCGATGATGACCATGACCGCGGAGAAGAGGAACGGCACGCGCCAGCCCCACGCCAGGAACTCCTCCGACCGCTGGGCGGCCCCGTCGGGGTGGGGGAGCAGGAAGTTGATGGCGAGGAACACCGAGTTGGCGATGATGAAGCCGAGCGGCGCGCCCAGCTGGGGGAACGTGCCGTACCAGGCGCGCTTGCCCGCCGGGGCGTTCTCGGTGGCGACGAGTGCGGCACCGGACCATTCGCCGCCGAGGGCGAAGCCCTGCGCGAGTCGCAGCACCAGGAGCAGCACCGCCGCCCAGACGCCGATCTCGTTGTACGTCGGCAGGCAGCCGATGAGGAAGGTCGCGACACCCATCGTTAGCAGCGAGGCGACGAGGGTGGCCTTGCGGCCGAAGCGGTCGCCGAAGTGGCCGAACACGACGGCGCCCAGCGGGCGGGCGACCATCGCGGCGCCGAACACACTGAACGACAGCAGCAGCGACGTGGTGTCGTTGCCGGTGGGGAAGAAGAGGAGGGGGAAGACCAGGACGGCGGCGGTCGCGTAGACGTAGAAGTCGTAGAACTCGATCGTCGTGCCGACGAGGCTGGCGAGGATGACGCGGGAACGGGGATTCGCGGGGGCCGCGGGAGCGGCGGCAGTGGTGGGGGAGGTCAATTTTCACCTGGGCATGCGCGGAGCGGGGCATCCGGGTGGGATGCGGCGGTGGGCGTCCGCGAGACGCAGGGTGACGCGTCAGGCGGCACTGCACTGGATCACCGTGAGTGCGGACGGTGTCGCCCGGCACGAAGAACCAGCCTACTCCCGCGGTCGCGGACGGAGGCCCGGATGCGGAAAGCGGATGCCGCGGCCCCTGGCCGCGGCATCCGCTCGCACTTCTTCGGGGTGTGTCAGCGCCAGATCACGGCGATCGCGGCGTTGGCCAGCGTCAGCACACCGACGGACCAGAACATCGCCGGCGGGAGCGACCCAGTCTTGCGCTGGCGACCGCGGCCGATGCCGAGCAGGGCACCGATCACGAGCAGGATCACGAGCTTCACGCCGAGCTTGACGTAGTTGAGCTCGTATTCGATGCCCCACGGCGCAGCGAGGATGAGCCCGGCGACCGCGGCGATCGCAAGACCCCAGTCCATGACCCGGGTGAAGCGTCGCTTGCCGTTGACGGCCTCCACCACCCAGGCGCCGAACAGCACGGCGAAGCCGACGAGATGGACGAGCACGACGATGTGGCGAAGGATTTCCATGCCATCAGTCTAGCTGAAGGTTCGCCGATCACCAGAGCCCGGTCGCTGGGCGAGCGAGGAACGAGCGAGACGACGTCCGAGGCGTTGCGTCTCACTTCGCCCGCTCGACGACCGACCTGCGTCAGGCGCGCAGTTCGCGCAGCACGAGGGCCGTGCGGATCGCCGCGTCGGCGGCTTCGTGGCCCTTGTCTTCGACCGACCCCGGAAGTCCCGCGCGCGCGATGCCCTGCGCCTCGTCGTCGAGCGTCAGCACGCCGAATCCGACGGGTTTGCCCGTGTCGAGCGCGACGCGCGTGAGCCCGTCGGTCGCCGCGTTCGAGACGAACTCGAAGTGCGGGGTGCCGCCGCGGATGATGACGCCCAGCGCCACGACCGCGTCGGCCCCGGCATCCAGTGCCGCCTTCGCGACGACGGGCAGCTCGAACGACCCGGGCACCCGCACGAGGCGGTGCGAGGCGCCGGCGGCCTTGACGGCGCGCTCGGCGCCGGCGATCAGGCCGTCGGTGATGGTCTCGTGCCAGGTGCCCGCGACCACGACGACGTCGAGGCCCGTGCCGTCGACCGTGCCGGTCGCCTCGGGTGCGCCCTTGACGCTCATCGTTCTGCTCCTTCGTGCATGTTCGCGATCGCGTCGGCGAGGTCGGCCTCCGCGATGAGGTGGCCCATCCGGTCGCGCTTCGTCGCCAGGTACTGGTGGTTGTTCGGCCCGACGCCGACCAGCAGCGGCACCTGCTCGACGATGTCGAGCCCCAGTTCGCGCAGCTGATTGACCTTGTCGGTGTTGTTGGTGAGCAGGCGCACCCGCTCGATGCCCAGATCCGAGAGGATGCCTGCGGCGGCCGCGTAGTCCCGCGCATCGGCCGGAAGGCCGAGCGCCAGGTTGGCGTCCACGGTGTCGAGTCCCCGCTCCTGCAGCGAGTACGCGCGCAGCTTGTTGATGAGTCCGATGCCGCGGCCCTCGTGACCGCGCATGTAGATGACCACGCCGCCGTCCTGCTCGATGGCGTCCAGCGCGGCCTCCAGCTGCGGGCCGCACTCGCACTTCAGCGACCCGAAGGCCTCGCCGGTCAGGCACTCCGAGTGCACGCGCACCAGCGGTGCGTCGCCGAGCTCGCCCGACACGACAGCGAGGTGGTCGGTGCCGGTGACCCGGTCCTTGTACGCCAGGAACCGGAACGCACCGTGCGAGGTCGGCACGTTGGCCTCGGCGCGCAGGCTCACGCGACGCTTGTGGGCGTTGCGGGTCGCCGGGTCGCAGGGATCGTGCTCATCGAGGTACGCCGTGAGCAGCTCGATCGTGATGACCGGGATGTCATACTCCGCACCCAGCTCCTGGAGCGCCGGCAGTCGCATCATGCTGCCGTCGTCGGCGACGACCTCGCCGATCACGCCGACCGGCGCCAGCTCGGCGAGCTTCATGAGCTCGACCGCGGCCTCGGTGTGGCCGGCGCGCTCGCGCACGCCGCCGTCGACGGCGCGGAGCGGCAGGATGTGGCCGGGACGGATCACGCTCGTCGGCTTCGACTCCGGGTCGGCGAGCACGTTCAGCGTGTGCGCACGGTCGGTGGCGCTGATGCCGGTCGAGACCTTGTCCGCCGCATCGACGCTGACCGTGTAGGCGGTGCCCCGCGCGTCTTCGTTGATCTCGACCATCGGCGGCAGATCCAGCCGGTCCGCCCAGTCCGTGGGCATCGGCGCGCACAGGAACCCGCTGGTCCAGCGGACGGTCCAGGCGACCCACTCGGGAGTGGCGAGCTGAGCCGACAGGATGACGTCGCCCTCGTTCTCGCGATTCTCATCGTCGGCGACGATGACCGGCCGGCCGGCGCGCAGCGCCTCGATGGCCTCGGGGATGGTGGCAAGGCTCATTTCGAGCCTCCTTCCGTGGATGCGGACGCGTCCGCGGGGAGTTCAGGTGCGGCCGGAGCCGCGAAAGAAAGCAGCCGCTGCACGTGGCGCGCCAGGATGTCGGTCTCGAGGTTGACGCGGTCGCCCGGCACCCGGGTGCCCAACGTGGTGGCGGCGAGCGTCTCGGGGATCAGCGAGACCTCGAACCACGCTTCGGCAGGGTCGGCGCCGGCGGATGCGGGGGCGGGGCTGGCGGCGCTGACGGTCAGCGAGACGCCGTCGACCGCGATCGAGCCCTTGTCGACGACGAGGGGAGCCAGTTCCGGCGGAAGCGAGATGCGCAGCACCTGCCACTGCGCTCCGGGACGCACGTCGAGCACCGTGCCGGTGCCGTCGATGTGGCCCTGCACGATGTGCCCGCCCAGGCGGCCGTGGGCGGCCGTGGCGCGCTCGAGGTTCACGGCGCGGCCGGCTGCCACGCCTTCGAGGGTCGACATGTCGAGCGTCTGCTTCATGACGTCGGCGGTGAACCAGTCGGGTCCCTGCCCGACGACGGTGAGGCACACGCCGCTGACCGAGATGGAGTCGCCGTGGCCGGCATCCGACACGGCCTTCGGTCCGCGCACGGTCAGGCGCACGCCGTCGCCCGACGGCTCCACAGCCGTGACCTCGCCGACCTCTTCGATGATTCCGGTGAACATCACTCGTCTCCTTCCGACGATGAGCGGCCCACGTGCGCGCCTACCCGGTGTGCCGCCGGAACGGCGGCGGGAGGGGTCGTGGGATGGGCGACGAGCAGCAGATCGTCGCCGAGTGGGGTGACGGATGCCACGGCCAGACGCTTCGCGTCGCCGATGGTCGTGACACCGATGTCGTCCAGCGCCAGGCGGTCGCCGCCCAGCAGGACGGGTGCGACGTAGACGAGCAGCTCGTCGGCGAGTTCCTCCCGCAGGAACGAGGCGGCGACGGCGGGCCCGCCCTCGACGAACACCCGCTGCACACCGCGTCGGCGCAGGTCGTCGAGTGCGGCGAAGAGGCCGCCCGCCGAGCGGTCGCCCGGATACTGGAGGAACGCCTTCGGGTGCCGCCGCAGCGCCGCATCGTCGGGCACGGACCGCGTGCCGAGGACGACCGGCACCGGCTGATGCGGCAGCAGCGCTCCGTCGTCCGCGCGCGCGGTGAGTGCCGGGTCGTCCGCCAGCACGGTGCCCGTGCCGGCGATGATCGCGTCGGCTTCGGCGCGGCGGCGGTGGACGTCGGCGCGGGCCGCCGGGCCGGTGATCCACTGGCTCGTGCCGTCGGATGCCGCGGCGCGGCCGTCCAGGCTCTGCGCCCACTTGACGGTGACGTGGGGGCGGCCGAGGCGCTGGACGGTCAGCCACGAGTCGAGGAGCGCGGTCGCCTCCTCGGCGAGAAGGCCCGCCTCGACCTCGACGCCGGCCTCGCGCAGCCGCGTGCCCCCGCCGGAGGAGTGGTCGCCGGGATCGGCGATCGCGTAGACGACACGGCTCACGCCGGCGGCGATGAGCGCCTCGGAGCAAGGGCCCGTGCGGCCGGTGTGGTTGCAGGGCTCGAGAGTCACGACCGCCGTCGCTCCGCGTGCGGCGCCCGGGGCGAGCTGCGACAGCGCGTCGACCTCCGCATGCGGTGTGCCGGCTCCGCGGTGCCAGCCCTCGGCGATGACCTCGCCGTCCGGGCTGAGGAGCACGGCGCCCACCTGCGGATTCACGCCGCGCGGACCGCGCAGCGCATTCGCAAGCGCCCGACGCATCGCGTCGTGTTCGGCTGTGCTCGCCATTCCGCTCCCTGATCCTGTGCCGCAGAGTGTCGTCGGTCTCGACGCTCCGGGCAGGGGAAGCGGCGACGCGCGCGGCGTCGCTGTGTGCTGCCTCCCATCCGGACTAGCGACCACGTTCCCGAAGGAACCTCGTCGCATCACCGTCGGTTCCGGAATTCCACCGGATCGGCCAGGGCGTCATCCGAGTCGGATGCTGAAGCCTTGGCTCGCGGACTGTCACCGCCGGTTCGGATTCTCACCGACCCCGGAGCACGTTGATGCTCTCGAGTGTAGTCAACGCGGCATCCGCCCAGACATTCCATGTCGGTGCATGAAGCGCGGAGAGGGGATGAGCCCGGGCGTCGCGCGTCCGATGTCCTCGCGCCGACGTAGCCTGGGAGGGGACGGTGAGGCGATGAGCACGGTGGGGTCGATGCGGGGTTTCGAAGAGCTGCGGGAGCGTCCGTATGCGGACGTGCTGATCATCGGCGGTGGCATCAACGGTCTCGCGACCTTCCGCGATCTCGCACTGCAGGGCGTCGACGTCGCCCTCGTGGAGCGCGACGACTTCATCAGCGGCGCGTCCGCCGCATCGTCGCACATGATCCACGGCGGTATCCGCTACCTCGAGAACGGCGAGTTCCGTCTCGTGCAGGAGGCGGTCACCGAGCGCAACGGCCTGCTGAAGACCGCGCCGCACTACGTGCGGCCGCTGCAGACGACGATCCCCATCTTCTCGACGTTCTCGGGGGTGCTCTCCGCTCCGCTGCGCTTCCTGCGCCATGGCGGCGGGAAGCATCGCGAGCGCGGTGCGGCCCTTATCAAGATCGGGCTCGTGATCTACGACTCGTTCTCGCGCGGCGGCGGTCTCTTCGGAACGGCGACCGTGCCGCGGCACACCTTCCACGGACGCCGGCGGTCGCTCGCGCAGCTGCCGGCGCTGAACCCGGACGTGAAGTACACCGCGACCTACTGGGACGCCTCGCTCCACGACCCGGAGCGCCTCGCCATCGACGTGCTGCGCGACGGTCGAGCGGCCGGCGGCGACCGAGCCCGCGCGGCGAACTACACCGCCGCGGTCGGCGTCGAGGACGGCCGCGTGGTGCTGCGCGATGCCGTGACGGGCGAGAAGACGCGATTCGCGGCATCCGTCATCATCAACGCCAGCGGCCCATGGACCGACCAGACCAATACGGCGCTGGGGGACCCGACCCGGTACATGGGCGGCACCAAGGGCTCGCACGTCGTGCTCGACCACCCGGCACTGCTTGCGGCCACGGGCGGACGCGAGCTGTTCTTCGAGAACGAGGACGGCCGCATCGTGCTCATCTACCCCCTCAAGGGGCGGGTTCTCGTCGGCACCACCGACCTCGAGCACGGCATGGGCGACCCCATCGTGTGCACCGAGGCCGAGGTCGACTACTTCATCGAGCTCATCGGCCAGGTGCTTCCCGAGATCCCCGTCGAGCGCTCGCAGATCGTCTACCGCTTCGCGGGAGTGCGACCGCTGCCCGGACACGGTGACGTCTCGCCCGGATTCGTCTCGCGCGACTACCGCGTGGAGACGGCGCCGCTCGGCGGGGCCGAGGCGGCGACCGGTTCCTCGCACCGCGAGAGTGCCACCGTGCTCAGCCTCGTCGGCGGCAAGTGGACGACCTTCCGGGCCTCCGCCGAGCACTTGGCCGACCGTGTGCTGGCGCTGCTGGCGCTGCCTCGCCGCAGCTCGACCAGGGGTGTGCCGATCGGCGGCGGCCGGGGGTATCCCACCACCGAGCGGGCCCGTCAGCAATGGATCGCGGCGCACGCCGTCGATCTGCCGGCCGCTCGCGTCGCGACGCTGCTGGACCGCTACGGCACCGTGGCCGAGGCCGTGATCGACGCCATCGCCGCCGACTCCGACGACGCGCCGCTGCGCTCGCTCGCCGGGTACAGCTCGGGGGAGCTGCGGCACCTCGCGGCGACGGAGGATGTGGTGCACCTGGACGACATCCTGCTGCGGCGCACCAGCATCGCGTTCACCGGCGCGGCGACCGCGGAGGCGGCAGCCGAGGTCGCCGACGCGATCGCGCCGGTGCTGAGCTGGGATGCCGAACGCTCGGCGGCGGAGGCCATCCGCGGGCTCGACGGGGTCCACGCCGCCGATCCCACATGGTCTCCGGCCTCGGCGCGATAGCCTGACCGCACGCCGCGCCCCGGGGCGCGAGCACGGCGGGCGACGCCGCCCGCCGAGGAAGGAGACGACGTGGCGGACCACGTGCTGTCCATCGATCAGGGGACGACGTCCACGCGTGCGATCGTCTTCGACGCCGCAGGGGCCGTCGTAGCCGTGTCGCAGCGCGAGCACGAGCAGATCTTCCCGCGGGCGGGGCGCGTCGAGCACGACCCGGTGGAGATCTGGACGAACACGGAATGGGTGATCGCCTCGTGCCTGTCCCGCGCCGGGATCAGTGCCGCGGACGTCGCCGGCATCGGCGTCACCAACCAGCGTGAGACGGCCATTGTCTGGGAGAAGCGCACCGGCCGGCCGGTGCACAACGCGCTCGTCTGGCAGGACACGCGCACGCAGCCGCGTATCGACGAGATGACGAAGGTCGGTGGGCCCGACCAGTTCGCCGATACGACGGGACTGCCGCTGGCGACGTACTTCTCGGCGTCGAAGGTCGAATGGATCCTCGACCACGTGCCCGGCGCACGCGCGGCGGCCGAGGCCGGCGAGCTGCTGTTCGGCACTCCCGACACCTGGGTGGTGTGGAACCTCACCGGCGGCGCCCGCGGCGGGATCCACGTCACCGACGTGACCAACGCGTCGCGCACGCTGCTGATGGACCTGCGGACCCTCGACTGGTCCGACGAGCTCCTCGAGGCCTGGCGCATCCCGCGGGCCATGATGCCCGGCATCCGCTCTTCGTCGGAGGTCATGGGGCACTCGCAGCTGCCGTCGGTGCTCGATGGGGTGCCGATCGCCGGCATCCTCGGCGACCAGCAGGCGGCGACATTCGGGCAGGCGGCGTTCGACGCGGGGGAGTCGAAGAACACGTACGGCACCGGCAACTTCCTCCTCGTGAACACCGGGACCGAGATCGTCCGGTCGGGCAGCGGCCTCATCACGACCGTCGGCTACCGCATCGGCGACGAGCCGGCGCGCTACGCGCTCGAGGGCTCGATCGCCGTGACCGGGTCGCTGGTGCAGTGGCTGCGCGACAACCTCGGCATCATCCAGCGCTCGGAGGACGTCGAGACCCTGGCCGCCAGCGTCGACGACAACGGCGGCGCCTACTTCGTGCCCGCGTTCTCGGGCCTGTTCGCCCCGTACTGGCGCCCCGACGCGAGGGGCGCGCTGGTGGGCCTCACGCGGTACGTGAACAAGGCGCACATCGCCCGCGCGGCGCTCGAGTCGACGGCGTTCCAGACCAGGGACGTCATCGAGGCCGTGGTGGAGGACACCGGCCGCGCGTTGGACGAACTGCGCGTCGACGGCGGCATGACCCGCGACGACCTGCTCATGCAGTTCCAGGCCGACATCCTCGGCATCCCGGTCGTGCGCCCGAAGGTCGTCGAGACGACGGCCCTGGGCGCCGCCTACGCGGCGGGGCTGGCGACCGGCGTGTGGGGCGGGCTCGGCGAGTTGCGGGCGCACTGGCAGGAGGACGTGCGCTTCGAACCGCGCATGCCGGAGGACGAGCGCGAGCGGCGCTACCGGCAGTGGCGCAAGGCCGTCTCGAAGTCGCTCGACTGGGTCGACGACGACGCCCGCATCCTCATGGACACGACCGGCGACTGAGCCCTACTTCAGCAGGCGCGACAAGCGTCGGTCGGCGAGGATCTTGCCGCCCGTCTGACAGGTCGGGCAGTACTCGAGCGAGTTGTCGGCGAAAAACACGCTGCGCACCTCGTCCCCGCAGACCGGGCACTTCTCACCGCGACGCCCGTGCACCTGCATGCCGCGACGTTTGGCGTCCTTGAGCTCGGCCGGTGGTTTGCCGGATGCCTCGGCGACGGCATCCGTCAAGGTCTCGGTCATCGCGTCGAAGAGTCGGGCCACATCGTCGTCGGTGAGCGAGGTGGCGAGGGCGTACGGCGACATCTTCGCCGCATGCAGGATCTCGTCCGAGTAGGCGTTGCCGACCCCGGCGATCGTCGCCTGGTCGCGCAGGACGCCCTTGATCTGGGTGCGTCGCCCCTCCAGCAGGCCCGCGAGGGTGTCGCGTGTGAACGACGGATCGAGCGGGTCGGGGCCGAGTCGAGCGATGCCGGGAACGTCGGCGGGATCGCGCACGACGTATACCGCGAGCGACTTCTTGGTACCCGCCTCGGTGAGGTCGAATCCGGCGCCGTCCGACAGGGCCACCCGCAGCGCGATCGGCGTCTTGCCCGGCCGGATGACGGTCTTCGGCAGCTCGTCGTACCAGCGCAGCCACCCGGCCTTCGCGAGGTGGAACACCAGGTGCGGTCCGGTCGTCGACAGGTCGACGAACTTGCCGTGGCGGGTGGCGCCGGTGATCTCGGCATCCGCCAGCGACTCGATCGGCGGGTCGTACGTCTTCAGCGCCGCGATGTTGGCGACCGTGGCGCGCGTGATGCGCACGCCGGTGAGCCGCTCGCGGAGGAAGTCGACGAGTCCCTGCACCTCGGGCATCTCGGGCATGCGCTCATCCTGCCACGCAGCGGCGACACGCGGGCCGGTCCGGACCGGGTGTCAGTCGAGCACAGGCCAGGCCTGAGGAATCCGGTCGTCCGAGCTGAGCAGGCCGGCGATCCAGCCGTCGTCGCGCCCCTGCGCGCCGACGAGCGCCTGGCGCAGCGTGCCTTCGTAACGGAAGCCCAGGGTGCGAGCGGCGCGCGCGGAGCCGACGTTGCCGACGACCGCGCGCCACTCGATGCGGTGCAGGCCCAGCCCGTCGGCGGCGAAGCCCCAATCGAGGACGGCCCGCGCGGCCTCGGTGAGCAGCCCGCGCCGCCGCGACCAGGGCGACACCCAGTAGCCGAGCTCGCCCGCGCCGCGCCCGTCGAGGCGGTAGAGCCCGATCATGCCGGCGAGCACCGGTCCTTCGCGCATCGCCCACGTGACGTGCGCGCCACTCTCCCAGTCGGCGGCGGTCCGGGGCACGAACTCCTCGGCGTGCGTCCGCTCGTAGGGTGAAGGGACGGTCGTGTATCGCTGCGTCTCGGCGTCCTGGCACGCCTCGTAGATGGCGTCGACATCGGCCTCCACCGGCAGCGACAGCTCCAGCCGGCCGGTGCGGATAATCGTGGGTTCCACCCGCCCACCTTATGGTCATTCGCCCCGCCGGTCTGGGCGGCGTCCCCGCCGGCCGACCTGTACCGTTCTCAGGATCGGCCGGCCCCGGCATCGCTCACAACCGCGGAAACACGCGGACTGTGCAGGCTGCACCCGCCGACGTTCCTGAGAACGGTACGGCCGCCGGTCTTCGAACGGGCCCGGGCGCCCGGGATGACTCCACACGCGGGACGCTCCGCACCCCAACGGCGGCCGGAGAACGCAGCGGCGGCGTCTCCTCCACACCGGGTTCGTCGGGCAAGTCATCCACGAATCTCGCGGGAACGAGCGGCGCCGTTCGTCCGCTCACCCAGGCTCGCCACCATGAATGTGCACCACCAGACCCGCGCCACACTGCTGGCGCAGGGTCACACCCGTCGGTCGATCCAGGCGGCGATTCGCACCGGCGAGCTCATCCACGTACGCCGGGATCGCTACCTCACGCCGGATGTCGATGACCTCGTCGTGCGTGCTGTGCGGGTCGGTGGACGGCTGACGTGCCTGTCGCTCTTGGCGCTGCTGGGCGTATTCGTCCTCCGAAACCATCAGCTTCATGTCCAGGTCGCGCCGGGGGCAGGCAGGCTTCGCGCCCCCGACGACCGTCAGAGGCCGGCGGCAGCCATCCGTGCGGGGGCCGTGAGACTGCACTGGACGGAGATGCCGGAAGTGCCGCAATCGGCGTGTGCCGTCGGCGTCGTCGACGCGTTGGTCCACGCGATTCTGTGTCAGCCGCCGCGCGCAGCAGTCGCGACCCTCGACAGCGCCGTGCACCTCGGACTGATCACGATGTGGCAGTTGGCGGAGGTGTTCGCGCGACTTCCCGCGCGGTTCCAGGTGCTGGGCACCTTCGTCGATGGGCGGGCCGAGTCGGGTCCCGAGTCGCTGATCCGCCTGATGGCGCGGCGGCTCGGATGCGAGGTGCGCCTACAGGTGTCGTTCGACGGTGTGGGGCGGGTCGACCTGGTGCTGGACGGCTGGCTCGTTGTCGAGTGCGACAGCAAGGAGTTCCACGCCGATTGGGCGGCCCAGGTCCGGGACCGCGAGCGCGACCTGGCACTCGCCGGCCTCGGCTACTGCACGTTCCGCGTGACGGCAGCCGCGATCATGTATCGCCCGGACGAGGTGTTCGCCGCGCTGCGCGGGCTGATTCTCTCCCGTCGTGCGGTGTGAGCGTACCGTTCTCAGGATCGACCCCGCCCCGCGCCGTCGTATCCGCGGAATCATCGGCCGCTCCCGACGCCGATGCGCCGGCGGTCCTGAGAACGGTACGCCGGCCGCCTCGAAACCAGTGGCGCGGTCGCGCACACAGGGGACCCGGAGCGGGGGAGACAGGACGGATGCCGCGGCGCGGGGCCGCGGCATCCGTCCGGGTTCAGCGGGAGCGGCGCAGGAGGCCGACCCTGTCGTACACGTCGTCGAGAGTGCGGCCGGCGACGGACTCGGCCCTCGCGGCGTTCGCGGCGAGGACGCGGTCGAGCTCGGCGGGATCGTCGAGCAGCTCGAGCGCCCGCTCGCGCACCGGGCCGAACTCGTTCACGACGACCTCGGCGAGGCCCTTCTTGAAGTCGCCGTAGCCGCGACCGGCGTACTCGTCCTCGATCGCCGGGATCTGCCGGCCTGTGAGGGCCGCGTAGATCACGAGCAGGTTCGACACTCCGGGCTTGGCCTCGCGGTCGTACCGCACCGACCCTTCCGAGTCGGTGACGGCGCGCATGACCTTCTTCGCCGACACCGCCGGATCGTCGAGCATCCACAGGGTGCCGGCGTCGGACTCCGACGACTTCGACATCTTCGACGTCGGGTTCTGGAGGTCGTAGATGCGGGCGGTCTCCTGCTGGATGACCGGCATCGGCACCGTGAAGGTCTGACCGAAACGGCTGTTGAAGCGCTCCGCGAGGTCGCGGGTGAGCTCGACGTGCTGCTTCTGGTCGTCACCGACCGGCACGATATCGGTCTGGTACAGCAGGATGTCGGCTGCCATCAGCACCGGATAGGTGAAGAGTCCGACCGACGTCGCCTCCGAGCCGTAGCGCTGCGACTTGTCCTTGAACTGCGTCATGCGGCCGGCCTCGCCGAAGCCCGTGATCGTCGAGAGGATCCACGCGAGCTCGGCGTGCGCCGGCACGTGCGACTGCACGTAGAGCGTCGACCGGGAGGGCTCGATTCCCGCCGCGATGTACTGCGCGGCGGTGCGGCGCGTCTTCTCTCGCAGATGCTCCGGATCCTGCGCGACGGTCATCGCGTGCAGGTCCACGACCGAGAAGAACGCCTCGTAGGACTCCTGCAGATCGCGCCACTGCATGAGCGCCCCGATGTAGTTGCCGATCTGGAGCGAGTCGGCGGAGGGCTGCATGCCGGAGTACAGGCGCGGTTTGCTCATCCGGCAAGTCTATAAAGCGGATGCCGCGGCCTGCGCCGCGCCGGCACCCGTCGAGCAGGCGCGCCGGGTCGAGGGGCTCAGTGCCCGATCGTGTAGTCGGCGACGACGGGGGAGTGGTCGCTCCAGCGCGTGTCCCAGGAGGGCGCGCGCACGACGCGATAGTCGACGACCCGGGCGCCGAGCTCGGGCGTCGCGAGGTGGTAGTCGATCCGCCATCCGGCGTCGTTGTCGAACGCGCGGCCGCGCATCGACCACCAGGTGTACGGGCCGTCGACGTCGCCGTGGAAGCGGCGTCCGATGTCGACCCAGCCGAGGCCGGTGCCGTGAGAGCCGTCGGTGCCGGTGACCTCCGCGCCCTCCTCGCCGAAGAAGCGGTCGAAGTACGCACGCTCCCGGGGGAGGAACCCGGCCTTCTTGACGTTGCCCTTCCAGTTGCGGATGTCGAGCTCGCGGTGGCCGACGTTCAGGTCGCCCATCACGAGGGCCAGCGGCGATGCGGCCTTGAGCTGCGGCATCCGCTTCTCCATGGCGTCCAGGAACGCCCATTTCGCGTCCTGCTTGGGCGTCTCGGCCTCACCGGTGTGCACATACGCGCTCACCACGATGAGCCGCTCGCCGTCGATGTCGAAGTCCGCCTCGATCCAGCGGCCGGCGCTGTCGAGCACCTCCGCGGCGTCGTCCGCGGCCGGTCCGAGAACGCGCCGCACCTCGATGGAGGGGATGCGGCTGGCCACGGCCACGCCGGCACGGCCCTTGGACAGCGCCTCGTCGTTGACGATCTCCCAGCCGGGGAGCGCCGCGCGCAGCTCCTCTTCGGTCGCCCGCACCTCCTGCAGAGCCAGCACGTCGATGTCGGCGGCATCGAGCCAGTCGTTCATGCCCTTGCGGGTGGCGGCACGGATTCCGTTGACGTTGACAGAGGCGATGCGAACACGGCGAGACACGACGGCAAGACTATCCGCCGCCGCCGACACTTATTCGAACAGGCTGCCCGGCTTCTTGGTCGAAGCGGGCGGGGCAGCGGCTTCGACCTGGGCGAGCTCCTGCTCTGCTTCCCGTACCGCGCGGTCGGCCGCCCACTGCCGGTACCAGGGAGCCGTGTCGCGCGCCCCCTGGGCCGTGCGCAGCCGGACTCGCGCCGCCACGAGCAGGGCGGCGTGCTCGGCGGCGAGACGCTCGGCCTCGGTCTGCGGCAGCAGGGGGATCTCCTGGTCCTTCGCGGAGACGGCGATCCACGCCGCAGCCACCAGCATGATGATGCCGATGATGCGGAACCACAGCAGGAGGCCGACGAAGATCGCGAACGTCGCCAGCAGGGCGTTCGTGGGCGTGTAGACGAACAGCCAGCCCGTGAACAGCTGCAGCACGGTGATGGCGCCGCCGCCGAGGAGCGCGCCGGGCCAGATCCGCCGCCACGGCAGTTTCGTCCCGGTGAGGAAGCGGATGAGCCCTCCGAGCGCGGCGCTGAAGATGACGAAGGAGATGGCCACGGTTCCGATGCTCGTGGTCGCCCCGACCCAGCCCGACGCGTTCTCCCACCCGAGGACGCCGAACACCCACCTCAGCGCCCAGGTGCCGAGCGTCTGCGCTGCGAAGCCGACCACCAGGGCAAGCGCGAACAGCCCTGCGCCGACGAGATCCCGCGCCTTCAGATAGAAGTAGCTGCGCAGATCCGGCGGCAGCCCGAAGATGTCGCGCACCGCACGGCGGCTGAAGGTCACGAACCCGATGGCCGTCCAGATCAGTGTGCCGAGGGCGATGATGCCCGTGACGCCGAGGACGCCGGCGTTGCTGGTCGCCACCTCGGTCACCTGCTGCTGGGTGAACAGCCCGTCGTCGCTGATCAGACCGGGGATGTAGAGGTTGATGAGGTTGATGAGCCCCTCGATCGCGTCCTCACTGCCGCCGAGCCAGAGCCCCGCGATCGCGAAGGCGACGTAGATCCCCGCGAAGGTCGCGAACAGCGCCTGGTAGCTGACTCCCGCGGCCAGGAGGAAGCCGTTGTGCTGGAGGAAATGGCGCCACACCCGCACCGGGAACCACGCCATCGTGCGCTGGGTCAGCGCGGTCGCTCTGCTGATGGGCTGGTCGAAGCGCTCGCGCAGGTTCTCCTGCGTCGCCTCCCAGCGAGCCCTGAGGGACTCCTCCTCACGCTGCGCGGCATCAGCCTGATCGCGAGCCTCGTCGTGCTCCTGCGCCCGCGCGCGATCCTGTCTGCGCGCATCGTCCCGTTGGCTCACGGAAGCCAGAGTATCGACTGAGGGATGCCGCATCCCGCCGCGTCGCGGCATCCGTTCGCCAACGGGGGAGAAGTGCTAGGCGCGTCCGCGAAGGACGGCCTGCTTGACCTCGGCGATCGCCTTCGTCACCTCGATGCCACGCGGGCACGCCTCGGTGCAGTTGAAGGTGGTGCGGCAGCGCCACACGCCTTCCTTGTCGTTGAGGATGTCGAGGCGGACGTCGCCGGCGTCGTCGCGCGAGTCGAAGATGAAGCGGTGCGCGTTGACGATCGCAGCCGGGCCGAAGTACTGCCCGTCGGTCCAGAAGACCGGGCACGACGAGGTGCACGCGGCGCACAGGATGCACTTCGTGGTGTCGTCGAAGACCTCGCGGTCGACGATCGACTGGATGCGCTCCTTGCCCGGCTCGGGCTTCGAGTTCGCGATGAGGAACGGCTGCACTTCGCGGTACGACGCGAAGAACGGCTCCATGTCGACGACGAGGTCCTTCTCGAGGGGAAGGCCCTTGATCGCCTCGACGTAGATGGGCTGCGAGATGTCGAGATCCTTGATGAGGGTCTTGCACGCGAGCCGGTTGCGGCCGTTGATGCGCATCGCGTCGGAGCCGCAGATGCCGTGCGCGCAGGAGCGGCGGAAGGTCAGCGACCCGTCGACCTCCCACTTGATCTTGTGCAGGGCGTCCAGCACGCGGTCGGTCGAGTACAGCTCGACGTCGTAGTCGACCCAGCGCGGCTCTTCGTCGACCTCCGGGTTGAACCGGCGGATGATGAAGGTCACCAGGAACGACTGGATGCCGGTGTCGCCCGTGGTCTCGACCTCGGTGGCGGCGTCGGCAGGCGTGTCTACTGCGGCCAGCGTCGACATCAGTACTTCCTCTCCAACGGCGGGTAGCGCAACTCGCCGGCCTCGTTCTTCGTGAAGACGACGGGCTTCCAGTCGAGGCGGATGTGGTCCTCGGAGTGCGAGGAGCCGGCATCCCCCGACAGGTACGCCATCGTGTGCTGCATGTACTGCTCGTCGTCGCGGTGCGGGAAGTCGTCGCGCATGTGGCCGCCGCGGCTCTCCTTGCGGTTGCGAGCGGTCACGACGACGACCTCGGCGATGTCGAGGAGGAAGCCGAGCTCGACGGCCTCCAGCAGGTCGGTGTTGTAGCGCTTGCCCTTGTCGTCGACGTGCACGTTCTTGAAGCGCTCGCGCAGCTCCTCGATGACGTCGAGCACCTCGCCGAGCGACTCGTCGGTGCGGAACACCTGGGCCTTGCGGTCCATCTCGTCCTGCAGCGTCTTGCGCAGCACGGCGATGCGCTCCGTGCCCTGGTTGTTGCGCAGGCCCTCGATGAGGCCGCGCACCTCGGCGGCGGGATCCTCGGGGAGGGGCACGAAGTCGGCGGTCTTGACGTACTCCACGGCGTTGCGCCCGGCGCGCTTGCCGAACACGTTGATGTCGAGCAGCGAGTTGGTGCCGAGGCGGTTGGATCCGTGCACCGAGACGCACGCGCACTCGCCGGCGGCGTAGAGGCCGGGCACCACCGTGGTGTTGTCGCTCAGCACCTGCGCGTCGTTGTTGGTCGGGATGCCGCCCATCGCGTAGTGCGCGGTGGGCATCACCGGCACGGGCTCGACGACGGGGTCGACGCCGAGGTACGTGCGGGCGAACTCGGTGATGTCGGGCAGCTTCGTCTCGAGCACCTCGGCGCCCAGGTGGGTGCAGTCCAGGAGCACGTAGTCGCGGTGCGGACCGGCGCCCCGGCCCTCGGCGACCTCCTGCACCATGCAGCGGCTGACGATGTCGCGCGGCGCGAGGTCCTTGATGGTGGGGGCGTACCGCTCCATGAACCGCTCTCCGCTCACGTTGCGGAGGATCGCGCCCTCGCCGCGTGCACCTTCGGTGAGCAGGATGCCGAGCCCCGCCAGTCCGGTGGGGTGGAACTGGAAGAACTCCATGTCTTCCAGCGGCAGGCCCTTGCGCCAGATGATGCCCACTCCGTCGCCGGTGAGGGTGTGCGCGTTCGAGGTGGTCTTGAAGATCTTGCCGAAGCCGCCGGTGGCGAAGATGACGGCCTTCGACTGGAAGACGTGCAGCTCGCCGGTGGCGAGCTCGTAGGCGACGACGCCCGCGATCTGCTTGTCCTTGCCCTCGCCCACGGTGATGAGGTCGAGCACGTAGAACTCGTTGAAGAAGTTGATGCCGAGCTTGACGCAGTTCTGGAACAGCGTCTGCAGGATCATATGGCCGGTGCGGTCTGCCGCGTAGCAGGCGCGGCGCACCGGCGTCTTGCCGTGGTCGGCGGTGTGGCCGCCGAAGCGGCGCTGGTCGATCTTGCCCTCGGGCGTGCGGTTGAACGGCAGGCCCATGTTCTCGAGGTCGATGACCGCGTCGATGGCCTCCTTGGCGAGGATCTCGGCGGCATCCTGGTCGACGAGGTAGTCGCCGCCCTTGACGGTGTCGAAGGTGTGCCACTCCCACGAGTCCTCTTCGACGTTGGCGAGCGCCGCCGCCATGCCGCCCTGCGCCGCACCGGTGTGCGAACGCGTGGGGTACAGCTTCGAGATGACGGCCGTCCGTGCACCCGGCCCGGCTTCGATGGCCGCCCGCATGCCGGCGCCGCCGGCGCCCACGATGACGATGTCGAACTGGTGGTAGTGCACGCCGTCCTTGACGTAGCTTGCAATGCTCTCGGTGCCGGCAGGGGTCTCAGTGCTCACGCTGGATGCTTTCGGTGGTCGATGCTCGGGGAAACGCCCGAACGCTATGCGCAGATGCTGACGATGACGTCGGACGCGGTGTCGGCATCGAAGCCGAGGCACGGGTCGAAGGTGAAGACCACGAGGGTTCCGAGGACGATGAGGAACGCCGCGGCGAGCCACAGCGCCCACACCAGCACTCGGCGGGTGGTCGGGTGCGTCACGTAGTCGTTCACGATCGTGCGCATGCCGTTGGCGCCGTGGATCAGTGCGAGCCAGAGCATCAGGACGTCCCACCACTGCCAGAACGGCGAGGCGAACTTGCCGGCGACGAAGGCGAAGTCGATCCCGTGGATGCCCTCGCCGAGCATCAGGTTCACGAACAGGTGGCCGAAGATGAGGACCACGAGCAGCACGCCCGAGGCGCGCATGTAGATCCAGCCCCACTTCTCGAGGTTGGGACCCTTCCGCCGTGCGGGGGCGTGCGGGGCGCGGGGGTCGGCGATGGTGGTCATCAGTGGCCTCCTCCCGGAGCGAAGGCGAGCATGAGGTGGCGCGGCGCGAAGCCCAGCATCGTCACGACCCACAGTCCGAGGACGCCCCACCACAGCTGACGCTGGTGGCGCGTGGCCCACGACCAGAAGTCGACGAGGATGATGCGCAGCCCGTTGTAGGCGTGGTACGCGATCGCGCCGACGAGGGCGACCTCGCCGAGGGCCATCACCCAGTTCTTGTACGTGCCGATCACCGCGTCGTACGCCTCGGGCGAGACCCGGATGAGCGCGGTGTCGAGGATGTGGACCAGCAGGAAGAAGAAGATCGCGACGCCGGTGATGCGGTGCAGCACCCACGACCACATTCCTTCGTTCCCGCGGTACAGCGTGCCGCGGGGGACTCGGGAGGTGGTCTCGGATACCGACGGTGTGACGCGTGCTGGTGCAGACACGGCCGTCCTCCTTGGATCGAAACACGGTGGGGCTGGCCTCTGACGGCGAGGCGTCCCCCGAAGTGGGCCCGAAGCGGTGTGCTGCGGGCCGTCGGCGTCACGCGGGCGCTGCGACCATCCTATTCCCGTCGCGCGCGGCTGGGGGATTAGGGCGGCCTAACTTATCTCGACGTCGAGAGATCTCCGGGCCTACGGCAACGACGTGGAAAACGCCCCGAAACCTTTTGCCCTGCGTGAAAGCGCGGCCTAGCGTTTGTTGCACGCAAAAACATATGCGTGGCTCACGCCCCGCATATCACCGACAACGATGTCAGGAGTTTCCCCATGCGCCGATCTGTCCGATCACTTCTGGCGGCCACAGCCGCCGCCGCCCTCGTGCTGCCGCTCTGGGGCGCGACCGCGGCGAACGCCGAGCCGCCCGGCTACAGCCACGCCGACAAGGACGCCCTGCGGACGCAGGCGCCGCGCGACCTCGCCATCGGCAGCGCCGTGTGGGGGCAGCGCGACCTCGTGCAGTACGACCGCCACGCCCCCACGGAGTACCAGCAGGTGCTCAGTGCGCAGTTCTCGTCGCTGACGCCCGAGAACGACATGAAATGGGAGTCCGTGCACCCGGCTCCGGATGTCTATGACTTCGCGTCGGCCGACGCGCTGGTCGCCTTCGCCCAGGCGAACCACCAGCAGGTGCGCGGCCACACGCTGCTGTGGCACAGCCAGAACCCGGCGTGGGTCACGGCGGCGAGCCAGACGTGGACGTGCGACCAGGCGCGTGCCGTGCTCGAGGACCACATCCGCACCGTGGTCGGTCACTTCAAGGGCCGGATCTACGAGTGGGACGTCGCCAACGAGATCTTCCAGGACACGTGGGACAACGGCGGTGTGCGGCTGCGCACGGGGGCGAACCCGTTCCTCAAGGCCTGCGCCACCGACCCCATCGCGCTCCTGGAGGACGCGTTCCGCTGGGCGCACGAGGCCGACCCCGAGGCGGTGCTGTTCCTCAACGACTACAACGCGGAGGGCATCAACGAGAAGACCGATGCCTACTATGCGCTCGCGCAGCGCATGCTGGCCGACGGCGTGCCGCTCGGGGGCTTCGGCGCCCAGGGCCACCTCAGCCTGCTGTACGGCTTCGACACCTCGATCCAGGCGAACTTCGAGCGCTTCGCGGCGCTCGGACTGCATGTGGCGGTGACCGAGGCGGATGTCCGCATCCCCCTGCAGCCCGGCGAGACCGGCCCGACGCCCGAGCAGGTCACCGTCCAGGCGGAGCGCTACGACGCGATGCTCGAGGCCTGCCTGAACGTGACCGCCTGCTCGTCCTTCACGGTGTGGGGCTTCCCGGACGCGAACTCCTGGGTTCCCGACGTGTTCCCCGGTGAGGGCTGGGCGACGATCTTCGAGGACGACTACACGCCCAAGCCGGCGTTCACAGCGATGCTGGAGTCGCTGCGCGACGCCACGCCCGGCACCTCTCCGCGGCGGGGCTGAGCGGAGCGTGACGGCGGCCGGCCGGACGCCCGGCCGCCGTCACGCACGCGGGCGTCGCGGTAGCCTCGGTGGCATGCCAGGACCCATCGACGACTTCTACGCCGTGATCCCCGCCGGCGGCATCGGGAGCCGGCTGTGGCCGCTGTCCCGCGCCGATGCGCCGAAATTCCTCCACGACCTCACCGGCTCGGGGCGCACCCTGCTGCGCGACACGTGGGACCGGCTCGAGCCGCTCGCCGGCCCCGACCGGATCGCCGTCGTGACGGGCCGTGCGCACCGCGCGGCGGTGGAGCGGGAGCTGCCCGGCATCGCCGACAAGAATGTCGTGCTCGAGTCGGAGCCCCGTGACTCGACGGCGGCGATCGGTCTCGCCGCAGCGATCCTGTCGCGCCGTGAGCCCGACGTCATCATCGGCTCGTTCGCGGCCGACCACGTGATCCGCGTGCCGCAGCTCTTCGACTGGGCGGTGAACCAGGCCGTCGCCACGGCGCGCGAGGGCTATATCTGCACCATCGGCATCCAGCCGTCCGAGCCGTCCGTCGGCTTCGGCTACATCAGGAAGACCGACGCCCTCTCGATCGACGGCGCGCCCGAGGCGGCTCTCGTCGGCAGTTTCGTCGAGAAGCCCGACCTGGAGACGGCGAAGGAGTACTTCGCCGACCGGAACTATCTCTGGAACGCCGGCATGTTCATCTCCCGTGCGGATGTGCTGCTCGGCGAGATCGCCGAGAACGAGCCGCAGCTGTACGCGGGACTCATGGACCTCGCCGAGGCGTGGGACGACCGCGACGAGCGTGGACCGGTCGTCGACCGGGTGTGGCCGAGTCTCAAGAAGATCGCCATCGACTATGCGGTCGCCGAGCCTGCCGCCGCGAAGGGCCGCCTCGCGGTCATCCCCGGTCACTTCGACTGGGACGACGTCGGCGACTTCGCGAGCCTCGCCAAACTCAACTCGCACGGCCGCAAGAACGACCTCGCGATCCTGGGCGAGAACGCCCGCGTGCTGTCGGACGCCGCCAGCGGCATCGTGGTCAGCCAGACGCGGCGGGTCATCAGCGTGATCGGCGTGCGTGACATCGTCGTCGTCGACACCGAGGATGCGCTGCTCGTCACGACGAGCGAGCACGCCCAGCGCGTGAAGGGCGTCGTCGACGCGCTCAAGCTCAGCGGGCGCGGCGAGGTGCTGTGACGGTCCCCACGCCTCGCCAGTCATCGCTCCGCGCCGAGCGGAGCCCCGGGCGCGCAGGCCCAGCCGCCGGCCGCGGCATCCGTTTTCCTCATGGTCTTCTCATCGCACCGCATATTGCGTCTTTGTAACCTTTCGCGAACAGCGGGCTGTGGAGTATGCAACCGCACCGACACAGTGGGTAACTTTGTGCAGTCCCCGTGAAGGACGCGGGGCAATGTAGTGGAGGCTGAGTTGACCATCTCACGCACCAAGAAGCTCGTAGGCGTCACAGCCGCCGCGGGCATTCTGCTGGCCCTCGCGGGCTGCGGCTCCGCGCCCGAGGCGAGCCCGAGCGACAGTGCCGGCGCCGCCGACGTCGTCGACGGCTTCCAGGCGTGCCTCGTCTCCGACGCCGGTGGCTGGAACGACAAGTCGTTCAACCAGTCCGCCAAGGAGGGCATGGACCGCGCCGCCGAGGAGCTCGGCATCGAGCCGCTCGAACTGGAGTCGACCTCCGAGAACGACTACGCGCCGAACATGGAGACCGCGGTCGCCGAGGGCTGCACGCTCATCATCTCGGTGGGCTTCAACCTGTCGGCGGCGACCGTCGAGTCCGCGCTCGCGAACCCCGACGTGAACTACGCGATCATCGACGACTACGCCGACACCGACTTCGACGGCACCACCGACGCCCCGAACATCAAGCCCCTCGTCTTCAACACCGCAGAGGCCGCCTACCTCGGCGGCTACGCCGCGGCGGCGTGGTCCGCACAGAGCGGCGTGAACAAGGTCGGCACCTTCGGCGGCATGCAGATCCCGTCGGTCGCCGTGTTCATGGACGGCTACCAGCTCGGTGTCGAGAAGTACAACGAGGACAAGGGCGCCGACGTCCAGGTCTTCGGGTGGGACTCCGAGGCTCAGACCGGTTCGTTCACCGGCGGCTTCGACGCCAACGACACCGCCAAGCAGACCGCACAGGGCGTGCTCGACCAGGGCGTCGACGTGATCCTGCCGGTCGGCGGACCGATCTACCAGAGCGCCGCGGCCGCCATCACCGACGGTGGCACCGGCACCGTGATGCTGGGTGTCGACTCCGACCTCGCGGTCGCCGACCCCGACGTCGCCGACCTGACGCTCGTCTCGATCATGAAGGCGATCGACGTCGCCGTCTACGACGCGACGATCGCCGCAGCGTCGGGTGACTTCGACCCGGAGCCCTACATCGGCACCCTCGAGAACGAGGGCGTCAAGCTGTCCAGCTTCCACGACTTCGAGTCGCAGCTGCCCGACGGACTGCTCGACGAGCTCACCGCGCTCCAGGAGCAGATCATCTCGGGTGACATCGTGGTGGAGTCGCCGAACTCCCCGTAATCCCGTGCGGCACGATCGGGGCGGGCAGCGGGCATCCGCTGTCCGCCCCGACACGTGCCGGCGAGCTGTGCAGGGCGCCAGGCCCCGCACCCGCCCGGCGCATAGCGCCGCGGCCGAACGAATCTATAGGGTGCAGATATGAAGCTCGAGCTTCGCGGGATCACGAAGAGATTCGGCAGTCTCGTCGCGAACGACCACATCGATCTCCTCGTGGAGCCGGGGCGCGTCCACGCGCTTCTCGGTGAGAACGGCGCGGGGAAGTCGACGCTCATGAACGTCCTCTACGGCCTGTATCAGGCGGACGAGGGGGAGATCCTCCTCGACGACGTCGTGCAGCACTTCCGCGGACCGGGCGACGCCATGGCGGCCGGCATCGGCATGGTGCACCAGCACTTCATGCTCATCCCCGTCTTCACCGTCGCCGAGAACGTCATGCTCGGGCACGAGACCACGAGGGGCCCCGGCGTGCTCGACCTGGGCGCCGCCCGCCGTCACGTGCGCGAGGTGGCCGACCGCTTCGGCTTCGCGATCGACCCGGACGCCATCGTCGGCGACCTGCCGGTCGGCGTGCAGCAGCGCGTGGAGATCATCAAGGCGCTCTCGCGGGACGCCAAGGTGCTGGTCTTCGACGAGCCCACCGCGGTGCTCACCCCCCAGGAGACCGACGAGCTGATGGCGATCATGCGCCAGCTCCGCGACGAGGGCACGTCGATCGTCTTCATCACCCACAAGCTCCGCGAGGTGCGCGAGGTCGCCGACGAGATCACCGTGATCCGCCTCGGGAAGGTCGTCGGCCAGGCCTCGCCGACCGCCACCAACGCCGAGCTCGCCTCCCTCATGGTCGGCCGCGCCGTCGAGCTGACCGTGCACAAGGACGCCCCGCGCCCCGGTGAGGGCGGACTCGTCGTGAAGGACTTGCGCGTGTTGACCGCGACCGGCGCCGTCGTCGTCGACGATGTCGCGTTCGAGGTGCATCCCGGCGAGATCCTCGCCGTCGCCGGCGTACAGGGCAATGGGCAGACCGAGCTGGTCGAGGCGATCGTGGGGCTGGCCTCGCGCGTCGAGGGATCGATCCAGCTCGACGGCGTCGAGCTCGTCGGCAAGAGCGTCCGGGCGATCCTCGACGCGGGTGTGGGCTTCGTGCCCGAAGACCGCACCGAGGACGGACTGGTGGGAAACTTCACCGTCGCCGAGAACCTGATCCTCGACCGCTCGATCGACGCCCAGTTCGTGCGGGCCGGAACCATCCGCCGGCAGGCGGTCGAGCAGTTCGCGAAGGACCGGATCGCCGAATACGACATCCGCACGCAGGGTCCGGCGACGCCCGCCGGCGCGCTGTCGGGCGGCAACCAGCAGAAGGTCGTGATCGCGCGGGAGATGAGCCGCGAGCTGCGCCTTCTCGTCGCCGCTCAGCCCACGCGCGGCGTCGACGTCGGATCCATCGAGTTCATCCACAAGCGGATCGTCGAGACGCGGGATGCCGGCATCCCCGTCGTCGTCGTCTCGACCGAGCTCGATGAGGTCGCCGCCCTCGCCGACCGCATCGCGGTGATGTACCGCGGCACCATCGTCGGTGTCGTGCCCGGCGACACGTCCCGCGAGGTGCTCGGACTCATGATGGCCGGCGCGACGGATGCGGAGGTCTCGGCATGAGCGGTACGACACCCGGCGCCGCCGACGTCGCGCGTCCCGGAGACCAGCAGCTTCCCCGCATGTCGGGGCCCCTCACCGGGCAGGAGCCGCCGGCACCGCCGAAGGCCAACACCTTCATCAAAGAGCTGATGCGCGGAAGCATCGTCACGACGATCCTCGCGATCGTTCTCGCCATGCTCGTCGGCGGCATCCTGATCGCGCTCACCGACGAGGAGGTCCAGCAGGCGTCCGTCTACTTCTTCGCCCGTCCGGGGGACACGTTCGTCGCCGCCTGGTCGGCGGTCTACGGCGGGTATGAGGCGCTCTTCCGCGGTGCCGTCTTCAACGCCCGCGGAGCCGACTTCGCTGCGCAGATCAAACCGCTGACGAACGCGCTCGGTTTCGCCGCGCCGCTCATCGCCGCGGGTCTCGGTGTCGCCCTGGCGTTCCGGGTCGGGCTGTTCAACATCGGCGCACGCGGTCAGATGCTCATGGGTGCGGTGTTCGCGGCGCTGTTCACCTTCCACATCGATCTGCCGATGTGGCTCCATCTGCCCGCGACGCTCCTCGCGGGGATCGTGGGCGGGGCGCTCTGGGGCGGCCTCGTCGGTGTGCTCAAGGCGTACACCGGTGCGCATGAGGTCATCCTCACGATCATGTTCAACTACGTGGCGTACTACCTGCTGCTGTGGATGATCCGCACCCCGGGCCTGCTGCAGAAGGAGGGCACGAACCAGCCCATCAGTGCGGCCACGCCCGAGTCGGCGCGCTTCCCCGAGCTGTTCGGCCCGGACTTCCCCTCGCTCGACTGGGGGTTCGTCATCGTCATCCTGGCGACGCTGCTCGTGTGGTGGATCATCGAGCGCTCGAGCCTGGGCCTGCGCATGCGAGCAGTGGGGGAGAACCCGCACGCCGCCCGCGCCGCCGGCATCAGCGTCCAGCGCATCTACATCTACGCGATGCTGTTCGCCGGCGGCCTCGCCGGCCTCGCCGCGATGAACCAGATCCAGGGTTCGGTGACGACCGGGTTCACCGCCACCATCGACGCCGGCATCGGCTTCGACGCCATCACCGTTGCCCTGCTCGGCCGCAGCCGGGCGTGGGGCACCTTCGCCGCCGGCATCCTGTTCGGCATGCTGAAAGCAGGGTCGTTCTCGATGCAGGCGCAGGGCATCCCCGTCGACATCGTGCTCGTCGTGCAGTCGCTGATCGTGCTGTTCATCGCGGCGCCGCCGCTGCTGCGGACGATCTTCTTCCTCCCGAAGACGGATGCCGAGAAGGCCGCCAAGGCGAGAGCCAAGGCTGCGAAGAAGGCGGTGGCAGCATGAGCGCACTGGCACCCACCGCATCGGCCGACGGGACGATCCAGCTCGTCACCGTCCGCGAGCGTCATTTCAAGACGGCTATCGTCCTGGGCGCGGTCGTCCTGCTGCTCGCGGCGCTCTTCCTCTTCGTGCCGCGCGACGGCGTGAGCACCTTCCGCCTCGGCGGCCGCGATTCCGCGTTCGCCCTGCCCGACGTCGTGCTGCCCACTGCGGCGACGTGCTGGATCCTTCTCGGAATCCTCGTGCTGCTCACCGCCTGGGCGCTCTGGGACACGTGGTCCTACCGCTCGCCCGCGCTGTGGCTGATCATCGTCTTCGGGGTGCTCGCGGTGTTCGCGTTCCTCGTCTGGGCGGGTGCGGGCGGCCTCGTGCCGGTCTCGAGTCTCCTCGTCGGCGCCGTCTCGCTGTCCGTGCCGCTCGTGTTCGGCGCGTTGGGCGGTGTGATCGGTGAACGGGTCGGCGTCGTCAACGTCGCCATCGAAGGACAGCTGCTGCTCGGCGCCTTCACCGCGGCGGTGCTCTCCAGCATCACGCACAACCCGTTCGTCGGCCTGATCGGGGCCATGATCGGCGGCGTTCTGGTCGCGTTCGTCCTCGCCGCATTCGCGATCAAGTACCTGGTCGAGCAGGTCATCGTCGGCGTGGTGCTCAACGTGCTGGTGACAGGCCTCACCGGCTTCCTCTACGGCGCGCTGCTCGCACCGAACGAGTCCCTGCTCAACAACCCGGTGCGGTTCACCCGCATCAAGATCCCGCTGCTCAGCGACATCCCCATCATCGGACCGGTGCTGTTCAACCAGACGTTCATCGTCTACCTGATGTTCTTCACGGTCGCACTGGTCGCGTGGGCGCTGTACCGCACGCGGTGGGGTCTGCGGCTCCGGGCCGTCGGCGAGCATCCCCAGGCTGCAGACACCGTCGGCATCCGCGTGAACACTTCGCGGTTCTGGAACGTCTCCCTCGCCGGCGCCGTCGCCGGAATCGGAGGCGCCTACTTCACGCTGGTGTCGGTGCCGCAGTTCGGCAAGGAGATGACCGCCGGCCTCGGCTTCATCGCACTCGCCGCCGTCATCTTCGGGCGCTGGGATCCGATCCGTGCCACCCTCGCGGCGCTGATGTTCGGCTTCGTCACGAACCTGCAGAACCTGCTCACCGTGCTGAAGACGCCCATTCCGAGCGAGTTCATGCTGATGTTGCCGTACCTCGTGACGATCCTCGCCGTGGCCGGCTTCGCCGGGCAGATACGCGGGCCCGCCGCCGCGGGCAAGCCCTACATCAAGGGGTGACCGTGCCCGCCGATACCGTGACGAGCGGCGGATGCCGAGCCGAGGCATCCGGACCCGCCGCCGACCCTCCGGATACCGGGACGGTCGGTCGGATGCTCCGACGGGCTCGGCGGAACGTCAGGGGGACCCCTGTGACGCTTTTCCTCACCCTGAACGGAGTCCTGAAGTGACCGATATCGACTGGGACGAGCTGCGCGCCGCCGCGACCGACGCCATGGAGCGTGCGTACGCGCCGTACTCCCGCTACAAGGTGGGCGCGGCCGCGCTCGTGACCGACGGGCGCATCGTCACGGGCTGCAACGTCGAGAACGCGTCGTACGGCGTCGGCCTGTGCGCCGAGTGCGGCCTCGTCAGTGAGCTGCAGATGTCGGGCGGCGGCGGTCTCGTGGCCTTCGTCTGCGTCAACGGCCATGGCGACACGATCATGCCGTGCGGTCGCTGCCGGCAGCTGCTCTACGAGTTCGCGATCCCGGGCATGCTGCTCGAGACCGTGTCGGGCATCCGGACCATCGACGAGGTGCTGCCGGACGCGTTCGGCCCCCGCGACCTCGAGGAGGCGGCACGATGACCGGCCCTGCGGTCGGTCAGCCTGTCGAACCGCACGCGGTGGAGCCGTTCGATGCGGTCGACGTCATCCGGTCCAAGCGCGATGGCGGCGCGGTCCCCGACCCCGCCCTCCGCTGGATGGTCGACGCGTACACCCGCGGCTATGTCGCCGATTCGCAGATGGCGGCGTTCGCGATGGCGGTGCTGCTGAACGGCATGACGCGCGACGAGATCCGGGTCATGACCGACGCGATGATCGCGTCGGGGGAGCGCATGAGCTTCGCCGGCCTCGGCAAGCCGACGGTCGACAAGCACTCGACCGGCGGCGTCGGCGACAAGATCACGCTGCCGCTCGCCCCGCTGGTCGCCTCGTTCGGCGTCGCGGTGCCGCAGCTCTCCGGCCGCGGGCTCGGGCACACCGGCGGCACGCTCGACAAGCTCGAGTCGATTCCGGGCTGGCGTGCGGCGCTGTCGAACGACGAGATGTTCGCGCAGCTGCGCGAGGTCGGCGCGGTCATCTGCGCCGCCGGCTCGGGACTCGCACCCGCCGACAAGAAGCTGTACGCGCTGCGCGACGTCACCGGCACCGTGGAGGCGATCCCGCTCATCGCGTCCAGCATCATGTCGAAGAAGATCGCCGAGGGCACCGACTCGCTCGTGCTCGACGTGAAGTTCGGCTCGGGGGCGTTCATGCGCGACGTCGACCGCGCGCGGGAGCTCGCCCGCACCATGGTGGCGCTCGGCACCGACTCGGGTGTGGCGACGACCGCGCTGCTCACCGACATGAACACACCCCTCGGCCTCGCGATCGGCAACGCGAACGAGGTGCGCGAGTCGGTCGAGGTACTCGCCGGCGGCGGTCCCGCCGATGTCGTCGAACTCACGGTCGCGCTCGCGCGCGAGATGCTCGCGCTCACGGGGCAGCCCGACGCGGACGTCGAGGCGGCCCTCCGGGACGGCCGCGCGATGGACGCCTGGCGCGCCATGATCCGCGCGCAGGACGGCGATCCGGATGCCGCCCTCCCGGCTCCGTACGAGACCCACACCGTCATCGCCACCGAGGCCGGCTACGTCACCGGCATGGAGGCGCTGCCGTTCGGCATCGCGGCATGGCGCCTCGGCGCCGGCCGCGCGCGTGCCGAGGACCCGGTGCTGCATGCCGCCGGCATCGATCTTCACGTCAAGCCCGGCGATCAGGTAGCCGTCGGTCAACCGCTGTTCACCCTCCTCGGCGAGGATGACTCGCGCTTCGAACGCGCCCTCGAGGCGGTCCAGGGTGCCTGGCGGATCGGCGCGGAGGCGCCGGCTGCCGCGCCACTCGTCCTGGAACGCATCACCGCCTAGGCTGGGTCAGTCCCGCGCCGGGATCCGGTGCGGCGCCGGGTCGCGGCATCCGTCCTTCACCCCCCACTCGCGATCGCAACCGAGGAGAAATCCATGCCCATCGACCAGCACGGCGACGCCATTCTCGACGGTCTGTCGCTCCGGAGCCTCCCCAAGGTGTCGCTGCACGACCACCTCGACGGCGGCGTGCGGCCGGCGACGATCGTCGAGCTCGCCGACGCGATCGGGCTCGAGCTGCCGGAGTCCGACCCGGACGACCTCGCGGACTGGTTCGCCGAGAAGAGCGACTCGGGCTCCCTCGTGGAGTACCTGAAGACGTTCGACCTCACGATCGGCGTCATGCAGACCCGCGAGGGCCTCACGCGCGTCGCGCGGGAGTTCGTCGAGGACCTCGCGGCCGACGGCGTGATCTACGGGGAGGTGCGGTGGGCGCCCGAGCAGCACCTGACGCGCGGGCTGTCGCTCGACGAGGTCGTCGCCGCCGTGCAGGAGGGCATCGAGGAGGGCGAGGACGCCGCCGAGCGCGGTGGCCGCGACATCCGGGTCGGTCAGCTCATCACCGCGATGCGTCACACCGACCGGTCCCTCGAGATCGCCCGTCTCGCCGTCGAGTGGCGCAATCGGGGGGCGGTCGGGTTCGACATCGCGGGCCCCGAGGACGGCTTCCCCGCCTCGAACCACCGCGACGCCTTCGACTACCTCGCGTCGGAGTTCTTCCCCGCGACGGTCCACGCCGGAGAGGCCGCCGGGCTCGACTCCATCAGGTCGGCGCTCATCGACGGCCGCGCCCTGCGGCTGGGGCACGGCGTGCGCATCGCCGAAGACCTCGAGGTCGTCTCGCGTGCCGGCGAAGAGGTGCTCGTGCAGTTCGGCGACCTCGCCCGCTGGGTGCGCGACCGCGAGATCCCGCTCGAGCTCTCGCCGTCGTCGAACCTGCAGACCGGCGCCATCGAGCGCTGGGGCACCACGATCGAGGACCACCCGTTCGATCTGCTGTACCAGCTGGGATTCGCGGTGACCGTGAACGTCGACAACCGCACCATGAGTCGCACTTCGCTGACGCGCGAGCTCGCGCTGCTCGCCGAGACGTTCGAGTACGGCCTCGACGACCTCGAGGCGTTCCAGCTCAACGCCGCCGCCGGCGCGTTTCTCCCGGTCGAGGAGCGCGAGGAGCTCATCGACCTCATCGCCGACGGCTTCAACGCGTAGCCCGCAGCCTCTGAAGAGCGGATGCCGCGGCCCGCGGCATCCGCTCTCCACGGCACGGCCGCAACAACTCCTCAGTTCTGGTGCGGTGGGCGCACCCTCGGGTCCACAACGAGCTCATCTCACCTTGTTTGAGGAGTTGCTGCGCGCTGTGCGGCGGCGCGGCCCGTGTCGGAGTGCGTCCTGGAGCGCCGCACGCACCTCGTCGCGGTGGTGGAAGATGTCCTCAGCGATGATGCGGACCGTCGTGTAGCCGAGCCTTGCCGCCGCCAGGTCCCTCCGCCGGTCGTGCTTCTGCGCCGCCCAGCCCGAGTGGTGCTCTTCGCTGTCGCATTCGACGATGAGCCAGCCGTCGACGACGAAGTCCACCCTGCCGACACCGCTGATCCGGACCTGCAGCTCGACCTGGCAGTCGAGCGTGCGCAGGATCAGTCGCATGAGGCTTTCGGAACCCGATTCGCTTCGAGGATCGAGCAGTGTTCTCAGCGCCTGGTACCTGCGTGGAAGCCTCCCGAAGACAAGCGCAAGCTCGTCTTCACCGACCAGCCGGCAGTGCCATGCGCTGTCCAGCGTGGCGAGGGCCTCGCGCGGGCCCTGACATCGCACCGCCTGCGCCAGCCCTTCGACGAGATCCGCAACCAGCGATTCGCGCGGTACCCGGGATACTCGCCAATGACAAGTGACTCCGGGTGGTCGAGAAGGAAGCCGGCTGGCGCCGACATCGACCTGCAGATGAAGTGCAGGGGCAGTAAGGACGAAGACGCCGAGGTGGCTCAACAACGAGACGCAGTCGAGCCGCCCGCCGAGCCTCGCAGCGGCTACGAGATCGGGGTGCAGATCGCTGCGGATGTACCGTCCCTTGCGTGCTCGAACGATCCGTCCGTCGGCCAGTGCACGGGCGAGGCGAGTCCGCGTCAGACCCATTCGCAGGAGCTCGTCGCGGCTGAGGAATGTCGGCGATATGCCGCTGGCGAGCGAGCGCTCTGCGAGTTCGAACATGCGCTTCACCCTGTCGTCCGGCGTTGCCGGCCGGCCGCCCTCTTGGCGCCTCTGTGCGGAAGTGGGCGATTCGTCACCGCCTCCTCTGCTGTGGAGGAGCCACAAGTCCTCAGGATCGATAACCGTTTGCAATGTCGCTGGGGGACTGCCGCTGAACGTCGCCCGGTCCTGAGGAGTTGGTGCTGCCGGCGTGAGGCCCGGGCTCCTCGACTCACCAATCAGCGCCGCGAGCATTACGGCCCGACCTGCGCCGGGTTGCGGGTCACCAACTCCTCAAAGGAGACAACTTCATGGCCGACCGCGGCGGTGAGGCCACCCCTCGCGTAGATATTGAGGAGTTGTTGCCGGACCGCGGCGGCGTGCGCCCTCCTGCAGCCGGGGCGACGCAGAGTCGGTAGCGGGTCAGCGGCGGACGACGCCGGGGTGCGTCGAGAGGTAGGCCTCGAAAGCCTCGGACGACGTCTTGGAGGGGGTGTAGCCGAAGTCCCGCTTGAGCGCGTCGTTGGCCAGCACCGGTCGGTAGCGCAGGAAGCCGACCTGTTCGGGGCCGTGAACGGTGAGGCGCAGCATCCGTCCCACGCGCAGTCCGAATCCGAGCAGCCCCGCCGGCACCGTCACGACCGGCTTGCCGAGACGTCGCGCGATCTCCGGCACGGTCACCCGGCCGTCGCCGGCCACGTTGTAAACGCCTGGAGGGCCGGACGTCGCGGCCCGCACCATCGCGGCTGCCACGTCGTCGACCCACACGAACACGAATGGCGACTCCGACCCGCGCACCTTGAGCAGCGCCGGGCCGTCCCAGAGCGCGGTGATCTGGTTTTGCACGGTCGGCCCGAGGATCGTGCCGATGCGGAACACCACCTGCTCGAGTTCGGGGTGCGCGGTGCGGTAGCCGGCGAGCAGCTGCTCGACGAGGCGCTTGTGCTTGGAGTACGCGAACTCGTCGTTGCCGCGCACGGGGTCGGATTCGCGCAGCCACTCGGGGCTGTCGGCGTGATAGCCGTAGGCCGCGCCCGACGAGGACACCACGACGCGCCGCACTGCCGCCTCGACGCACGCCTCGAGCACGTGGCGCGAGCCGTCGACGTCGACCCGGTACTCGAGGTCGTGATCGCGGCCGGGGTTCACGATCGCCGCGAGGTGCACGACCACGTCGATGCGATGGCGGTCGAGGAGCGGCACCAGTCCGGCGGCGCTCGTCACGTCGCAGTCGTCGTAGACGACGCCGTCGATGGGATGCTGCGGCCGCCGCACATCGCCGGCCACCACCAGTTCCACGTCGGGGTGCGCGACGAGCGCGGCGGCCACGTGGGAGCCGAGGAAGCCGGCGCCTCCGGTGACCAGCACCCGGACCTGCTCGTGGCGGACACCGAGCGCAGCGGGATCGGTCACGGTGATCGGCTGCGTCGAGAGGCTGCTGAGCGCCGCGGCAGCACGCGCCGCGGCGGTGTGACTTGCGCGGCTCACTCCGGGGCTCCCGTCGAGGAGCCGGAGTCCGAGGAGCCGGCTTCCGAGGAGCCGGCTTCCGCGGCGCCGGAGTCCGCGGCGCCGGTGGCGCCGGCGCCCGCACCCCGCAGCGCGTGGCGCGATGCGTCGCCCTTCGCCGACCCGGTGCGCCGCTTGGTGTGGCGCGCCCAGATGGCCGCGACGGCGAGGCCCGCGATGATGTCCCAGATGCCCCACCAGCCGGCCACGATGGCCATGCCGCCGAGACCGCCGAAGAACGCGAAGACGAGCCCGAGTCCCAGACCGGCGTTGCGGATGCCGACCTCGAAGGTCATGGCCTTGCGCTCACGGGTGCCGAGCCCGCCGACGACGGCGGTCGTGTAGCCGATGCCCAGCGCCACGGCGTCGTGGATGGTGACGACGACGATGATGATGCCGAGGAACGCGACGAAGTAGGCCCAGTTGCCCGCCAGGGCGGCCACGATGAAGCCGACGAGCGCGATCAGCGAGAACCACTTCACCCACGGCTGCACCCTGCCGGCGAAGACGGGGAACCGGTTGCGGATGAACAGGCCGAGGGCGAAGGGCACGCCGATGATGAGCAGGATGTCGCCCAGCATCGACCACGGGTTGAGCTCGACGGCGACGAGCAGTTCGCGCGCGGTCGGATGCAGCGAGCCCCAGAACGCGACCGAGAGCGGCAGGACGAAGATGTAGATGAGGTTCGACACGGCCGTCATCGACACCGAGAGCGCGACGTTGCCGCCGGAGCGGTGCGTGAGCACCTGCGAGATGTTGCCGGGCGGGCAGCACGCCACGAGGATCATGCCGAGCGCCATCGACGGCGTCACGGGCAGGATCAGAGTGAGCCCGAAGGTCACGGCCGGCAGCACGACGAGTTGCGCGAGGATCGCGATGACGAACGGCTTCGGCTTGCGGGCGACGACCTTGAAGTCGTCGACCGTCGTGTCGAGGGCGATGCCGAACATGATGAGCCCGAGCACCATGTTGAGCACGACGAGCGTGCCCGGGTTGAAGTTGAGGAGGACGTCGTCCGGGTTCATGCCGTCGCCTTCTTGGACGCGCCCCGGCGCACGGACGCCGACGTCTTCCGGTCCCTCGGCTCGTCGTTGGTTCGGTGCCTGAGCCTGTCGAAGGGTCCGCTCCGCGTCGGCACCGCGGCATCCGTCCGCAGCATGCGGGTGGCGGCTCGCACCGCACCGCGATAGGCGTCCTTGTTCACGTAGTACGACATGCGTTCCAGGCCGAGGTAGTGGTAGCCGCCGGTGAGATCGGGCCAGGGCTCGCTCGTGACGCGCCTGCGGAAGGCCGCGGCGCGGTCAGGACGGCGCTCGAGCGCCGCGAGGTAGGCGGCGATGAGTTCGGCCTGCTCGTAGCGGCCCTGCCAGCCGATTCCGGATGCCTCGATCATGCCCATCACGTACAGCCCGTTGAACGACGGGGTGAAGGCGTTGAGGTACAGGCGGGGAGCCATGCCGCTCCAAGCGAGCTCGCTGCGGTTGACGAACGGGTAGTCGAGCTTGTAGCCGGTCGCGAGGAGCACGGTGTCGTACTCGCCTGACGAGCCGTCGCGGAAGTGGACGGTGCGGCCGTCGAAGCGGTCGATGTCGGGCACGACGCGCAGATCGCCCTGGCCGAGGTGGTTGAGGATGAGCGTGTTGACGATCGGGTGCGACTCGTAGATCTTGTAGTCGGGCTTCGGGAACCCGAACCGTACGGGGTCACCGGTGAACGCCCGCAGCACCCTGGTGTCGACGAACTGCTTCAGACGGGCGGGAAGCGGTCGCCCCTGGTTGAGCGTGTCGGACGGCTTGCCGAAGAGATAACGCGGCACGAAGTAATAGCCGCGTCGCACGCTCATGTCGACGGATGCCGCGTGGTGCACCGCGTCGACGGCGATGTCGCAGCCGGAGTTGCCGGCGCCGATGATGAGCACGCGCTTGCCGGTCAGCTGGGTCGCCGACTTGTAGGCGCTCGTGTGCAGGAGCTCGCCGGTGAACTCGCCGGCGAACGCCGGCACGTTCGGCTCGGCGAGCGTGCCGTTCGCGAGGATCACGCCGTCGTAGCGCCGCTGCGTCCGCTCGCCCGCGGAGTCGGTCCCTGAGCCGCTCTCGGTCCCTGAGCCGTTACCGGTCCCTGACCCGCCTCCGGTCCCTGAGCCTGTCGAAGGGCCCTCGGCCTGCAGCATCCAGCCGCCGTCGTCGGTGCGCGCGAGCGAGGTGACCTTCGTGTCGAAGCGGAACCGCTCCGTGATCCCGAAGTGGTCGGCGAACTCGCGGAAGTACGAGACGAGTTCGCGGTGGCTCGGGTAGTCGGCCGCCGTGCGCATCGGGAACTCGGCGAACTCGGTCGTGGTGCGCGAGGAGATGAGGTGCGCGGACTCGTACATGGTCGAGCGCGGGTTCTCGATGTCCCAGAGGCCGCCGACACCCCGCGATGCCTCGAAGCCGTCGAAGTCGATCCCGGCCTTCTGCAGGGCGCGGGCAGCCGACAGGCCCGAGGGGCCGGCGCCGATGATGGCGTAACGATGGTCGCTCATTGATCCTCACGTTCGTCTGTGCGCACGTCGTCGTGCCGGCGTGACGATTCCGCCGACAGAACACTAGGCGTGAAGCAGCATCAACCGAAATCCGTGCGCGACATCCCGGCACTCGCGAGCGACGCGGCGCGCCGCATCTGCCGGAAGCTCACATGAAGAGTGCCAGGATGCCGCGGACCAGCACCACCGTCGCACCCGCCCACGCGAGCACGAGCATGGCTGCCCGGGCGATGCGCGGCGACACGTTGCGGGAGAGGATCGTGCCGATCGCGATGCCGGCGATCGTCGCGATGACGAGGGTGCCGACATCTTCGGCAGGGGTGACCGGCAACCCGCGCAAGGCGACCGAGACGACGCCGAAGACCGCGAAGATGACCTGGGCGCTCGCGGCGAAGCTGCGCTGCGGCCAGCGGTCGCCCACCGCGTACGCGGCGAGGGGCGGACCCGACAGGCCGCTCGCCACGTGCATGAAGCCCGCGGCCGAGCCGGAAACGACGGCGCCCATGCGCCCTGTCAGCGATGCGGAGAGTGCCGAGATGCGTCCGGCCATCAGGGCCAGGTACGCCATGGCGGCGATGAGGAGCAGGAGGGCGGCATCGGGGAGGAGGCGCACGAGGAGGGCGCCGAAAGGGGCGGCGAGGATCCCGGGCCAGATGAGCCACCAGGAGCGAGCCCAGTCGATCTGGCGCCACACCAGCGGGATCGCGACGAGAGAGGCGACCAGCGCCAGCAGGACGCCGATCGTGACGCCCTCGACCGGCCCGTAGAGGAGCACGATCGGGCCGACGAGCACGAGCACGAAGCCGAGGCCGGTGATGCGCTGGATGACCGCGGCGACGAAGGCCGCGATCGCCGCGAGGATGACGGTCACGGGATTCCAGTCTAGGCGGCGGGTTTCGGTCGTTGAGGCCGGTGTGGTCCGTCGGCTCGAGGCGTTTCGTCTCGGTCGCTGGCGCTCCCTCGCTCAAACGACCGGGTCCGGGGGTGCCGGTCGTTGAGCGAGCGAGGAACGAGCGAGACGAAACGCGCCTGACCCGGTCGAGGCGTCAGGCCGGGCGCGAGTGCCCTCGCCTCAACGACCGGCGGTGGCGAGCGCGAACTCTCCCACCAGTTCGGTGAGCTGAGCGCGCATGTCGTCGTCCGAGATGGTCGGCGTGCCGTCGCCGGGCTGCGGGCCGTAGTCGCCGAAGGATGCGTGGCTCGCGCCCTCGATCTCGTGCATCTCGGCGTCCTCGGGCAGGAGGGGCCGCGCGTCGGCGATCTTCTCCGGCGTCGACAGCCCGTCCTCGCTGCCGGACACGCTGATCACCGGCAGTCCCGACGACGACAGGTCGTTCGCGCAGTAGGAGCCGAAGAGCGCGAGCCCATCGGCGTCCGTCGCCATCTGGCATGCGCGCACGCCGCCGAGCGAGTGGCCGCCGACGAGCCAGGTGTCGACGCCGGGCGCCAGGTCGGTGAAGGCCGACAGCGGCCGCAGATCGAAGAACGCGAGGTTCAGCCAGGGCTTGGTGATGACCACGGTGACGCCGTCCTCGGCGACGAGCCCCGACAGCTTGTCGGCATAGGCCCAAGGGTCGACCTTGGCGCCGGGCACGTACACGAGGCCGACGTCCGCCGACTCGCCGGCAGGTGCCAGCACGATGCCCGCGTCCGTGTAGGTGATCTCGATCGCGGTGTTCGCGCGCACCTCGGCGAGCGGCTCCGGCTCGGCGGCCATGACGCCGACCTGGCTCCAGATCACAATGCCGACGGCGGCGACCACGATGAGGGCGCCGAGCGAGCCCAGGATCCACCACAGCACCCGGAGGCCGCGCCGGCGAGGCGGGGATGCCGGTGACGCGGTGGCCTCCGACCCCCTCTCGGCGTCGGGTGCGGGCTCGGTGGAGGGGGCGCTCGGGGTCACCGGTCGAGCGTAGACCGACGCGAAGGGCTCAACCTGCGAGCCCGGTCAGACTCCGAGTTCCGCCTGCCGCGCCGCGACGACGGCCTCGACTTTGGGGAACAGCGGATGCTCCGGCTCGAGGCCCGTGACGGAGGCCGTGAAGGTCGCGGCATCCTGTTCCCGCAGCATCCGCTGCAGGTCCACCGACTGGGCGTCCTCCGTGTCGTCGAAGGCCAGTGCCGCGCCCATCGCGTCGACCAGCGCGTCGACGCCGAGACCGCGCTCGGCGGCTTCGGCGGCGGGGCCGACGAACCGCTCGTGGCGCGAGAGCTTTCGCAGCGGCTGGCGACCGACCCGCCAGACGGTGTCGGGCAGGGCGGTGTTGCGGAACCGGCTCAGGATCGTCGACCGGTAGGCCGCGAGGGACTCGGCATCGAGCCCGTGCTTGGCCTCGAGAAGGGCCGAGGTCTCTGCGAGCGCCGCCTCGACGCGCGCCGACAGCTGGGGGTCGGAGAGCGCCTGCGCGATCCCTTCGACGCCTGCCTGGGCACCGAAGTACGCGGTCGCGGCGTGACCGGTGTTGACGGTGAACAGCTTGCGCTCGATATACGGTTCGAGGTCGTCGACGAAGTGCGCGCCGGGGATGCGGGGCGGATCGTCTCCGAACGGCGGCCGCTCGATCGCCCACTCGAAGAAGGGCTCGACGGTGACGTCCACGCCGCCGCCCTCGGGCTGACCGGGCACGATGCGGTCGACGGCGGTGTTCGCGAAGACGGCACGGGAGGCCAGTGCGTCCCAGGCATCGCCGGCGAGCGCCTTGATCTCGTCGCGCAGCAGATCGGTGGCGTTGATCGCGTTCTCGCACGCCATGATCTGCAGCGGCGGGCTGGAGGGATCGCGCAGCGCGAGCCCCCCGACGATGTGCGGGGCGACGAACTTCAGGATCGTCGGCCCGACGGCGGTCGTGACGACGTTGGCGCCTGCGATCTCTTCCACCACCTGCTCGGGATGCTCCGCGCTGTTGATCGCGCGGAAGCCCGTGACGACGGTGTCGCGCCCGCCTTCGCCCACCTCGTGCACGGTGTACTGCGACGCGCGGTTGATCGCGTCGACCAACGGTGCGGCCACGTCGGAGAACACGAGCTCGTATCCGCCTTCGTGGAGGAGGAGTCCCACGAAGCCGCGGCCGATGTTGCCGGCGCCGAAGTGGACGGCCTTCATCAGACGCCCGCCGCCGAGACCAGACTGAAGAGCTCCTCCGGGCTCTGCGCCTGCTTGAGCCGGGCCACGTCGTCCTCCTCCGAGAACAGGATCGCGATCTGAGAGAGGATCTCGAGGTGCTCGTCGCCCTTGCCGGCGATGCCGACGACGAAGGTGACGGGGTTTCCGTCCCAGTCGACGCCGCCGTCGTAGCGCACCACCGACAGCGCGGACTCGAGGATCTCGCCCTTCGTCTCGTTCGTGCCGTGCGGGATCGCCAGCTCGTTGCCCATGTACGTCGACACCGTCTGCTCACGCTGCAGCATGGCGTCGTAGTAGGCGCCGGTGACGGCGCCGGCGGCCTGCAGGATGTCGGCGGCCTCCTTCATCGCCTCGTCGCGCGTGGCGCTGCCGGAGTGGATGCGCACCTGGCCGATGCTCAGGACCTCGCGTGCCATGTCTTCGCCTCTCTCATCGTTCGTTCGGTTGTCGTCGACGGATCACGGATGCCGCGGCCTGCGCCGTGGCGATGCTCGCCGTGGCCGGCCGAGGGCGATGAGGCCGGGGGCATGAAGCGCCCGCCCGGCCCCACCGCAGTCTCGGCTAGACCCCATCCTGGTGCTGCGAGCGCACCAGGTCCACGACCTCGTCGTACCGCGGCGAGTTCATGAAGTTGTCCACCGACACGTGCACCGAGCCGGGCGTCTTCTGCCGTGCCCGGTCCGTCAGCTGGTTTTGGGTGATGACCAGATCGGCCGAGGCATCCAACGCTGCGATCGCCTTGTTGACGACGGTGACGTCCTCGATGCCCGCCTTCTTGATCTTGTTGCGCAGCACGCTCGCGCCCATGGCGGACGAACCCATGCCCGCGTCGCACGCGAACACGATGCTCTTGATCTCGCGCTCCGTCATGGTCGCGGGCTCGATGCCGCCGTCGGCGCCCGTGGCAGCGCCGCCCCGCAGGCCCGCAAGCGCGTCGGAGGACTTGCCCTTGGCCGCCTCGGTCTGCGTGATCGCGGCGCCGAACGCGTCGTCGGTCGCCGCCATCGCCGCCAGGTCGCGCTTGCGCGATGCCCGGAGGATGACCCACGACACCAGGAACGTCACCGTCGCCGCCAACACCACCGAGAGCAGCACGGCGAAATACGAGTTGTTGGCGACTTGAGCGACGACCGCGAAGATGCTGCCCGGCGCCGCCGGGGCTCGCAAGGCGCCCCCGAGGAGCATGTTCGTCGTGACGCCCGTCATGCCGCCCGCGATCAGCGCCAGGATGAGCATCGGCTTCATCAGCGCGTACGGGAAGTAGACCTCGTGGATGCCGCCGAAGAACTGGATCACGGCAGCACCGGGGGCGGATGCGCGCGCCGCGCCGATCCCGAAGAAGGTGAAGGCGAGCAGGAGCCCCACGCCGGGGCCGGGGTTGGCCTCGAGGAGGAACAGGATCGACGAGCCGGTGTCGGCCGACTCCTGGATGCCGAGCGGGGTCAGCACGCCGTGGTTGATGGCGTTGTTGAGGAAGAACACCTTCGCGGGCTCGATGATGATGCTCGTGAGGGGCAGCAGGTTCATGGAGACGAGCCAGTCCACCGCGTTGCTCAGGATCTGCATGAGGCCGTTGACGACCCAGGCGATCGGGTAGAACCCGATGATCGCGAGGACGAAGCCCCAGATGCCGGCCGAGAACATGTTGACGAGCATCTCGAAGCCCGCCTTGATCTTTCCCTCCCACAGACTGTCGAGCCACTTCATCGAGTAGGCGGCGATCGGGGCCATGATCATCGCGCCGATGAACATGTGCACCTGGCCGAGCTGGTTGTCGGCCGGCAAGTCGGCGTTGATCTGGGCGATCAGGTAGTCCGACCCGGCGATCGCGCCGAATGTGCCGATCGACGCGACGACACCTCCGCGCACGCCGTAGATGATGCTGCCGCCCGTGTACGCGATGAGGATCGGCAGCAGGTAGTGGATGAAGGGTCCCACGAGCGTCGCCAGGGCCGGCACGGGGGTCCACCCGACCGCGATGAAGAACGCCGTGAAGATGCCCCACGCGATCAGGGCAGGGATGTTCGGCATGATCATGCCGGACAGGAACGTGCCGAAGCGCTGGACTCCGACCCGAGCCTTCTTGGTGCCCGATGCGGGCACAGACGCCGTTGTCATGTCTGCTGTCTCCTTCTTCTGGTTGTGCGCAGTTGCGGGCGGCCTATCGGGTGGCCGCGGTCTGGGCGGTGGTGCTCGTGCTCCCGGCTGCGGCCTGCTGCGCCGCGGCCCGGGCGGATGCCGCGTCCGACGCGGCGAGGGCGGCGGCGGCGATGTCGCGCGCCTGGTCGATGGTGTGCTTCAGCAGCGTGGCGCGCACGTCGGCGAGGGCTGTGGGCGCCATCGACAGGCTCGTCGCCCCGAGGCCCACGAGCACCACGGCCAGGAGCGGGTCGGCCGCCGCCTCGCCGCAGATGCCGACGGGCTTGCCGTGTTTCCGGCCGGCGTCGCCGACCTCGCGGATGAGCCGCAGCACCGCCGGGTGCCACGGATCCTGGAGGGCGGCCACCGAGCCGAGCAGCCGATCGGCCGCCATCGTGTACTGCGTGAGGTCGTTGGTGCCGATCGACGCGAAGTCGGTGTACGACAGGATCCGGTCGGCGAGCAGCGCCGAGGAGGGCACCTCGACCATGACCCCGGCGGTCTTGATGCCGTAGTCGCGGGCGATGTCGGTGAAGTACTCCGATTCCTCGACGGTCGCGACCATCGGCGCCATGACCCAGAGGTCGGCGTCGGTGGCGGCATCCGCTTCGGCAAGTGCGGTGAGCTGTTCGCGGAGAATGTCTTCACTCGCGCGCAGGGCACGGATGCCGCGGAGCCCGAGCGCCGGGTTCTCCTCGTGCGCGTCGTTGAGGAACGCCAGCGGCTTGTCGGCGCCGGCATCGAGCACGCGGACGACGACCTTCTTGCCGGGGAACGCCGACAGCAGCGTCGTGTAGGCCTCGCGCTGCTGCTCGACGGTCGGTGCCTGTGCCGAGCTCAGGAAGAGGAACTCGGTGCGGAAGAGCCCGACGCCCTCGGCGCCGAGGGCCACCGCGTCGACGGCGCCCTCGGGCTTGCCGAGGTTCGCGAGCAGCGGCACCGGCGTGCCGTCGGCGAGGGCGCCGTCGGTGATCGGCGCGGACGAGGCGGATGCCCGCTCCTCGGCGCGGCGCTGTGCCCGCTCGAGCTCGTCGGGCGTCGCCGCCGTCGTGACGACGCCGGCGGCGGCATCCACGATCACGGTCTCGCCGTCCCGCAGGTTCTTGGCGTCGGCCGCGCCGACGATCGCGACGATCGACTTCTCCCGCGCGAGGATCGCCGTGTGCGACGTCGGACCGCCCTCCGTGGTGACCAGCGCCAGCACCTTGTCGAGGTCGAGGAGTGCGGTGTCGGCCGGCGCGAGATCCTTGGCGACGAGCACGAAAGGATGCCCGGGGTCGGGCACCCCCGGTGCGGGCTCGCCGCGCAGCCGGGCGATGACGCGCTGGGCGACGTCGTCGAGGTCCGCGGCGCGCTCGCCGAGGTAGCCGCCGAGCGCGGTGAGCTGCTCGCGGAACGACGCGAACGCATCGAACACCGCGAACTCGCCCGTCCGTCCCTGGGCCAGGCGCGTGCCGACCTCATCGACGAGGGTGGGGTCCTCGGCCATCATCGCCTGTGCCTCGAGCACCTCCTGTGCGGCGCCGCCGGCCTGCGCCCCGCGGGCCTCGAGCTCGCGGGCGACGGCGGCGACGGCATCCGTCACCCGTGCCTTCTCTTCGTCGACGCTCAGCGTGCTGGGTGCGTCGGAGGGAGGGGGCGCCGGCTCCGCCATGCGCGCGACGGGCCCCTGGGCGACGCCCAGGCCGATGCCGACACCTCGCAGCTCGGTCATCTCAGGCCTCCGCGTCGTGGTCGGTGGTGAGCAGCTCGGCGAGCCTGTCGAGCGTGGCATCCGCGTTGTCGCCGTCGGCCGTGAGGGTCACGTAGTCGCCCTGCTCCACGCCGAGCGCGATCACGCCAAGGATGCTGGCACCGTTGACCGGGCCGCCGGCGTCCTTCGCGATCGTGATCGGGATGCCGGCATCCTTCGCCGCCTGCGCGAACAGCTTCGCGGGCCGCGCGTGCAGCCCGTGCGCCGATCCGATCCGGACGGTGCGGGAGATGGGTGGCATGGGGTGACCTCTCTGTCGTGAGCTCGGCGTTCAGGGGAAGGCGGGTCAGTCGGGACTGTCCGGCGGGTCCGCTGCCGCGGCCGGAAGCGACCCCCCGGGGCCTCCGGTCGCGGCGCGGACCAGCGCGAGGGTGCGGGTGCCGTCGCGATCTCCGAAGATGTCGGACGGCAGCAGAACGACGATCGTGCCCCGTGCGGCGGCATCCCGGTCGATGCGCTCCAGCGCATGAGCAAGATGCGGCCCCACCAGGACGACGTCGGCGGCATCGAGATCGATCGGCAGCGACTGCTCGGTGCCGGCGAACGCGGAATAGTCGAGCCCCTCCGCATGTGCCGCGTGACGAACGCGCTGAGCGACGAAGGTGCTCGAGGCACCCGCTCCGCAGACCACCAGGATCCTCATCGACCCGCCTCCTCATGGACATTCTTGTGAGAACGCTGAGAGGGGACAACCACTCCTTCTTCCGCAGGGGCGGAAACGCATCGGGTCGTGCGCCGGGGCCGGGCGTTGCGACTCGATCGCCGACGCTCCCTGGCTCCAGGACCGGTCGATCGCCGGGTCTGCCTCGCTCGACGACGGGTGGGTCGCGGTCACGGCGGCCAGCCGTTTGCTCGCTCGCTCAACGACGGGTTCCGGTCGTTGAGCGAGCGAGGAACGAGCGAGACGAAACGCAATGAGGCTACGGAGGACCTCGGGCGACAGCGCCGTGGTTGACTGGCCTGGTGACCCGGGCCCGGCAAGATCGCGTGCTCGCACTGCTCCTGCGCGACGGCGACTGGCTGACGGCATCCGCTCTCGCCGACGCCCTCGGCGTGACTCCTCGCAGCATCCGCTCGTACGTGACCGCGGCGAACGCGCGCGCACCAGGGTGTGGAGCCGGTCGCGCGCTGCTCGACGCCCCCGACGGCATCGACGTCTTCGAGACGGCCGACGCGCTGCACGTGTCACCGGCGACGCTCGAGGGCGACCTGGCGCGGGTGCGGGGCCTCCTCGGCGGCACGGAGCTCACACTCGAACGCTCGGCCGCCCACGCGCGGCTGCGCGGCACCGAGGGCGCGCAGCGGCGGCTGCTGAGCAAGCTCGCGCACGACGAGATGGATGCCGGATCCTTCGACCTCGCGGCCCTCCGGCGCACGCTCGGGGAGGGGTCGGTCGGGGCTCAGGCGTTCGGTCCGTTCAAGACCGAGCTCGTGGCGCGCGTGGGCGAGCTCGGATGGTTCGTCAACGAGATCGGCATCGCGGACGTCGTGATGCACATCGCGATCGCCGCCGATCGCACCGCACGGGACCGCCCCCTCGACGCCGTCGGCGCCGAGCAGGCGAACGGGCGTGATCGTCCCACGCAGACGCAGGTGGCGGCCATCATCGCCGACCTCTCGGAGCGGCACCTCGGGGTGCGCCTCGGCAGCGCCGACCTGCAGCATCTCGCGACCCTCGTCCTCACCCGTGTCGTCGCGCCCGACGGGCTCGAGGGCGCGGCATCCGTCAGCACACCGTCGACCCTCGATCCCGAGGTGCGAGCCGCCGTGAGCGAGGTGGTCAACGCCGCCGCCGAGGAGTTCCTCGTCGACATCGCCCACGACGACTTCGTGGCGCGCCTGGCGCTGCACGTGCAGAACCTGCTGCATCGGGCGCGCGAGCAGGCGTGGTCGCGCAACCCGCTGACGCGCTCGCTCAAGTCGACGTACCCGATGATCTTCGAGGTGGCGGTGTTCATCGCCAGCCGCCTGCAGCAGCGCCTCGGCATCCCGCTGCCCGACGACGAGATCGCCTACATCGCCATGCACGTCGGCGGACGCCTCGAGCGCAGCCGGCGTGCCGACCAGCTCCTCACGGCGACCATCGTGTGTCCCGGCTACTACGACCTGCACGAGCTGCTGCGCTCCAGCGTCGACCGCTCGCTGGGGCAGGCGGTCGAGGTCGTCGGCGTCGAGACACGCGTCGACCCCGACTGGGCGTCGATCGACACCGACCTCGTGCTCACGACCATCGACCCGCCCGTGACGAACGAGCGGATCGTGCGCATCCAGCCGTTCCTCACCGATGCCGACGTCGAACGGGTGCAGGCTGCGGCGGGCCGGATCCGTCGCTCGCGACGGCTCGCGCGGCTGCGCGCCGAGCTCGAGCGCTACTTCGAGCCGTCAGCGTTCCTCCGCGGCCTCGACGTCGCCGCGACAGAGGGCGAGGAAGGCGTGATCCGCACCCTCGGCGCCCTGCTCCGCGAGCGCGGCGTCATCGATGCGCGGTACGTCGAGCGCACCATCGAGCGCGAACGCCTGTCGTCGACCGCGTTCACCGACGCCCTGGCCGTGCCGCACGCGCTCGAGATGACGGCATCCCGCACGGCCATCGCCATCGGCATCGCGGACCCGTCGATCGCGTGGGGCGACGGGCGGGTACAGGTCGTCGCGCTCGTCGCGTTCTCGGAGACGGACCGCGAGGCGTTCCAGACCGTCTTCGAGCAGTTCGTCGAGGTGTTCAGCGAACGCGACAGCGTGCAGCGCATCGTGCGTCGCGGCACCGACTTCAACGCCTTCCTCGACGAGCTCGTCGCGGTCATCGACGGCTGAACCGCGGCATCCGTCGTTCCTTCCCCGGGTTTGGGGCGCACGGCGAACGTTCGGGGCGTACGCGGTGCGGCCCAAGTGCGCGCGGTGCGCCCCAAACCCCGAGAGTGGACGGATGCTGCGAACCTGTGGTCGGTTGACGGCACGGCGCGGTGCGCTGCGGCGGCCTTGGGGTTTGGGGCGCCCAGCGAACGTTCGGGGCGTGCGTGGTGCGCCCCAAGTGCGCGCGACACGCCCCAAACCGGGGAGTGGACGGATGCTGCGAACCTGTGGTCGGGTGACGGCACGGCGTGGTGCGCTGCGGCGGGCCTTCGGGTTTGGGGCGCCTGGCGAACATTTGGGGCGTGCGCGGTGCGCCCCAAGTGCGCGCGGTGCGCCCCAAACCCGAGAGTGGACGGATGCTGCGAACCTGGGTCCAGTGACGACACCGGGGTGCGTCGGGTTCGGGGCGCAGCGTGAACATTCGGGGCGTGCGCCCCAGATGCGCCCCGCCCCGTGCGCTCCAAACGTGCGAGGACGTCAGCGCGGGGGCTGGATGCGGAAGGCCTCGAGCCGCGTCCTCAAGTCCGCGGCCGTCGTGAGGTGGGGCCACCCCCACCGCGCGTACGGACGCTGGGTGGTGCCGCGGATCCAGTCTTCGCGCTGCTTCTCCTCGTCGAACACCTGTGACGACGTTCGGCCGTCGAGGATCTTCCCGTCGACATACTTGATCGCCCCGTCGAACTCGCCGAAGGCGTGGGCGTCCTCCAGACCGAAATCGACGAAGTACGGATGGATGCCTCGCCCCGGCACCGGGACCTGCAGCTCGATCACACGGAACCCGATCTCGCGGAGCCGGATCCGGCTGATGCTCTCACCCGGGAGCTGCGCACGCCCATCGGCGAAATCGAGGACGCGGCGAGCACGGGTGAGTCCGTGGGCCGATCGCTGAGCGATCACGAGCGACGCCTGCCGGAATCGTTCTGCGCCATCGAAGTCGTACTCGCCCGCACCACTCACGAATTGCCGGCGGAGCGCGGCGTCAGCCACCGTGACCGCCTGCTCGAACGAGGCCGTGCGCGCGATATCGGACACGGTGCGTGCCAGCGAGGTCACCGTCATGCCGTCGATCTCGACGACGTCGTCGTCCGTCAGTTCTCCGCGGTGGCGGATCACGCCGCCCGCGGCGCCTGGTCGTGCGTCGGGCGCGATGACGTGCACGCGACGGGGATCCGCCCGATAGAGAGGCAGTCCGTGCGCGGCGGCCGCCGTTTCGTGCGACGCAACCGGCCGCGCCGCGGCGGTGAGCGCGAGGGCACGACCGCGAGCGACGACGCGCGCCTCGGGCTTGGCGGCTTTCCAGTCAGCAGCCCGGACGTAGATGGCGAGGCGAAGGCGCATGAGTTCGCCTGACCGGACGGCCGAACCGAGCTGCCGGGCCGTCATCGTTGCCAGAAGTTCGTCGCGTCGGAGAACCACGAGGTGAGCCACACCGCGAGTCTCGGACGAACGCCGCTTCCGTGTGAGCCGGAATCGTCGCCTGTGGACAACGACCCGCCTGGGGAGGAAGGGCGCCCTCTGCGGCATCCGTCGCACTTCCCCGGGTTTGGGGCGCACGGCGAACGTTCGGGGCGTACGCGGTGCGCCCCGAGTGCGCGCGGTGCGCCCCAAACCCGGGAGTGGACGGATGCTGCGAACCTGTGGTCGGTTGACGGCACGGCGCGGTGCGCTGCGGCGGGCCTTCGGGTTCGGGGCGCCCGGCGAACATTTGGGGCGTACGCGGTGCGCCCCGAGTGCGCGCGGTGCGCCCCAAACCCGGGAGTGGACGGATGCTGCGAACCTGTGGTCGGGGGACGGTACGGCGCGGTGCGCTGCGGAGGGCCTTCGGGTTCGGGGCGCACGGCGAACGTTCGGGGCGTACGCGGTGCGCCCCAAGTGCGCGCGGTGCGCCCCAAACCCCGGGCGCGCGGTGCGCCCCAAACCCCGGAGACCGGACGGTGGGGTCGAACGGATGCCGGCCGCCCGGGTCAGCCGCGCGCGAGCCGCTCGGTGAGGCCGAGGCGCACCGCGGGCCACTCGTGCGGAAGGATCGAGAAGACGACGGTGTCGCGGAGCGTGCCGTCCGGGCCGAGCCGGTGGTTGCGCAGCACGCCGTCCTGCCGGGCGCCGAGCCGGGCGATGGCGGCGCGCGACTGGCGGTTGTGCCAGTGCGTGCGGAACTCGACGGCGATCGCGTCGCACGCCTCGAACGCGTGGCCGAGCAGCAACAGCTTGGACGCCGTGTTGACGGCGGTGCGCTGCGCCTCGCGTCCGATCCAGGTGTGGCCGATCTCGACGTGGCGGTTCGGCTGGTCGATGTTGCAGAAGGTCGTGGTGCCCACCACGCGGCCGGTGTCGAGACGGCGCACGGCCCACGGGTTCATGTGGCCCTCGTCCCGCCATGCCAGCCGCTGCGCGATGTCGGCGGCGATCCCGTCGGGACGCGGCACCGAGGTGTACCAGGTGTGTTCGAGCCCCTCGGCGGCCGCCGCGAGATCGGCCTCGTGCTCGGGCGCGAGCGGTTCGAGGCGCACGTACGCGTTCTCCAGGGCGATGGGCAGGGTGAGCAGCATCCCTCGAGCTTAGGACTCGATGTGCCTGCCCCCGCGTCGACATACTTCGCAATTCTTCGCCCGATCGGAGCCTCTCTCCCGCAGGCCGACCTAGGCTCGAACAGTGCGTCCATTCGGGCGTATGCACAGCGAAGAGGACTCGAAACACGATGAAGACCCACGAGCTCGCGAAGACGAGACGGCGAGTGATCGCGCCCATCGCCCTGACCCTGGCGGCCACCATCGGACTGGCGGCCTGCGCACAGGGCGACGCGGCACCCGAGACGACCAGCGCCGAGGCGACCGGACAGTTCACCTACGCGATCGCGAGCGACCCGACCTCGCTCAACCCGATCAACGTCGCGGACCGCTGGGGTCTCACCGTCACGAACCTCGTCTACTCGCCGCTGGCGCGGGTCGAGGGCGACGGCACCGTCGTGAACGAGCTCGCCGAGTCGATCGAGCCGGCCGAGGACGGCCTGTCGGTCACCGTCACCCTGAAGGACGGCCTGACCTGGTCCGACGGCGAGCCGCTGACGTCCGAGGACGTCGTCTTCACCTACACGAACAAGGCGGTCCGCGAGAACGGCAACGCCGACCTGCTGTACGTCGGCGACCAGCCCATCACGGCCGAGGCGACCGACGAGCTCACCGTCGTCTTCCACCTGCCGAGCGTGAGCGCCGCGGCGCTCAGCAACATCGCCACCGAGACGTACATCATCCCGGAGCACGTGTACGGCGACGTCACCGACTTCTCGGTGTCGGAGCTCGACCCGATCGCGGTGGGCTCCGGTCCCTACAAGCTGACCGAGTACGAGCGCGGCCAGTACCTCACGTTCGAGGCGAACGAGAACTACTTCGGCGACGCGCCCAAGATCCCCAAGGTCACCCTGCGCATCGTCGCGGACGCCGACACCACGAAGACGGCGCTGCAGACCGGTGAGGTGGATGCCTCGTTCGCGACGCCCGCACAGATCACGGAGCTCGAGGGCGCCGGCCTGAACATCTACCCGTATGCGGAGGGCCGCGTCGCCTACGTCGGCCTCAACGCCGCCAAGCTCACCGACCCGAAGGTGCGCCAGGCGATCTTCTTCGCGCTGGACCGCGACGAGATCAACACCGCGGCGTTCCTGAGCGACGACTACTACGAGAACGCGTACACGATCCTCCCGCCGAGCAATGCGTTCGCGACCGAGGACGTCGAGAAGTACGAGCAGGACGCGGATGCCTCGGCAGCCCTCCTCGACGAGGCCGGCGTCTCGGACCTCTCCATCACGCTGGCGTACGCCGGTGCCGATCCCGCGCAGACCACCGAGGCGACCCTCATCCAGGAGCAGCTGCAGGATGCCGGCATCACCGTGGAGCTCGCCGGCATCGAGCCTGCGGCGGTCTTCGACGAGATCCAGAAGGGCGCCGACTCGCAGTACGACGCGTTCCTGGGCGGCTACATCATGGGTCAGGACCCGGACGCGTACAGCCTGCTGTACCGCACGGGCGCCTCGGCGAACTACTTCTCGTACTCCAATCCGGCCACGGACGCGCTGTTCGACCAGGGCGCCGTCGAGCTCGACCCCGATGCGCGCGCTTCGATCTACGCCGACCTGCAGGCGCAGATCGCCGAGGACGCCGTCATGTTCCCGCTCGCCGACAACCTCAAGATCCTCGCGGTGAACCCGCGGATCGGCGGCGTCGACGACGCGAAGACCGTCCCGATCTACACGTTCGAGAACTTCGGACAGCTCACCGAGCAGTGAGCCACTGATGTCACGGGCACCCCGCCGCGGGTGCCCGTGACATCGGCATGTCCGGCGGGTTGCGACCCGGCATCCGTTCCAGCGGGGAAGGAGAACGATGGGTGTCTACATCCTGCGGCGCCTGCTGCAGGTCGTGCCGATGCTGCTGCTGGTGACGTTCGTCGTCTTCGCGCTGCTGCACGCGGCGCCGTATGACGTGGTCGACACGATCACGACGCCGCAGATGTCGGAGGAGACGCAGGCGGCGATGCGCGCGCGCTACGGTCTCGACCAGCCCATCGTGCTGCAGTACGGGCTCTGGCTCTCCCGCGTCGTGCAGGGTGATCTGGGCTACTCGCTTGTAAGCCGGCACCCGATCTCCGAAGAGCTCGCCGCCCGGATCCCCAACACGATCATGCTGGTGGCGCCCGCCTATGTCGCCGCTCTCGTGATCGCCGTGGTGCTGGGGCTCATCGCCGGCTCCCGTCGTGGCACGGTCGTCGACAAGGCGATCGACGGCCTCGCGGGCATCGGCATCGCGACGCCGTCGTTCTGGTTCGCGCTGCTGGTCATCTACGTCTTCGGCTACCAGCTGCGGTGGTTCCCGATCATCGGCATGCACTCCGTGGGCAGACAGGGCGATCCGGTCGACTTCCTGATGCACTTCGTGATGCCGTTCCTCGTGCTCGTGGTCGCGTTCTTCCCGGAGCTCGCCCGGTATGTGCGAGCCGCGACCATCAGCCAGCTGTCGCAGGACTACGTGCTCGTGCAGCGCGGGTTCGGAGCGACGCGCCGCGAGGTGCTCACCCGTCACGTCGGGCGCAACGTGATGCTGCCGATCATCACGCAGCTCGGTCTCGCGCTGCCCATCCTCGTCACCGGCGCCATCGTCACCGAGTCGATCTTCGGCTGGCCCGGCATCGGCCCCTACTTCCTCACGGCGACCCGCAGCCTCGACTACCCGGTCGTGCTCGCGGTGCTGCTGCTGTCGGCGGTGCTCGTGATCGTCGGCAACCTCATCGCCGACATCCTCTACGTCGTCGTCGACCCGCGCATCCGGATCGGAGCGGGCTCATGACCGCCACCACTCCCAACGTCGCCGCCGCCATCGACGCGAACACGCTCGTGCACCGCACGCGCTCGTTCCGTTCGATCACGTCCCTCCTGGCCATCGCGTTCCTCGTGATCGTGGCCGCGGTGTCGCTGCTGGCGCCACTGCTGCCGCTGGATCCGACCGCGACCGACCTCGCGATCCGCTGGCAGCCACCGAGCGCCGCGCACTGGTTCGGCACCGACGAGCTCGGGCGCGACTACTTCTCACGCGTGGTCTACGGCGGGCGCATCTCGCTGACCGTCGGCATCCTGGCGATGACGGCGGCAACCGTGATCGGCGTCGTCGTCGGCCTCATCGCGGGTTATGCGGGCGGCCGGATCGACGACCTGCTGATGCGGTTCGTCGACTTCCTCTCGTCGATCCCGTGGATGGTGCTCGTGATCGTCGCCAGCGTGTTCCTGAAGCCCGGGCTCTGGACGATCATCTTCGTCATCGGCGCCTTCTCGTGGATGCCCACGGCACGCCTCGTCCGCGCCGAGACGCTGAGCCTGCGGGAGCGCGCATTCGTCCGGTACGCCCGCTACGTCGGCGTGCGGCGCGAGCTCGTGGTGTGGCGTCACGTGGTGCCCGATGCGTCGCCCACCATCATCGTCGCGGCGACGGCGAGCATCTCGACCGCGATCCTCACCGAGTCGGCGCTGAGCTTCCTGGGTCTCGGCATCCAGCCCCCGATGGCGTCGTGGGGAAGCCTGCTCGAATCGGCGCAGGGCAGTCTGCAGACCGCGCCGTACCTCGCGCTCATCCCGGGCATCCTGATCCTGCTCACCGTGCTGTCGTTCAACGTCCTCGGCGACGCGCTGCGGCAGACCGTCAGCGAAGGAGGAGCGTCATGACGGTCCCCACGGCCCCTCCACCCGCCGCTGGCGCGTCGCGCGGAGCCTCCGGCCGCGTGCGCCCAGCCGCGACCCCGCCCTCGCCCGCTGAGCTCGGCGATGTGCTGCTGAGTGTCGAAGGGCTCGACGTGGATCTCGCCGGCCGCACCGGCGGGCGAGTGCGCGTGCTCGACGACGTCTCGTTCGAGGTGCCGCGGGGCCGCGTCGTCGGCATCGTGGGCGAGTCCGGCTCGGGCAAGACGATGCTGCTGCGCGCGCTCATGGGCATCCTGCCCGACGGTGCGACCCGCGAGTGGCGGCGCGTGGTCCTCGACGGTCGCGACATCACCTCAGCGGCGTCGCGGGAGCGGCTGCCGGCGGCGATGGTGTTCCAGGACCCGATGACCTCGTTCAACCCCCTCGTGCGGATCGGCGCGCACCTCGTCGAGGTCGCGCAGCGGTTCCAGCGCGTCGGGCGCCGCCAGGCGACGGCGTTCGCGCGCGAGGCGCTGGTCGCGGTGCGCATCCCCGACCCCGACCGCGTGCTGTCGCGCTACCCGCACGAGCTCTCGGGCGGCATGCGCCAGCGCGCCATGATCGCGATGGCCCTGCTCGCGCGCCCGGAGCTGCTCCTCGCGGACGAGCCGACGACCGCGCTCGATGCGACGATCCAGGCGCAGATCCTCGCGCTGCTGCGGACGCTCCAGTCGGAGCGCTCGCTCACCGTGCTCATCGTCACGCACGATCTCGCCGTCGTCGCCGCCGTCTGCGACGACGTGCTCGTGATGAAGGACGGCCGCATCGTGGAGTCGGGCGATGTCGATCGCGTCTTCCGCGAGCCGCGGCATCCGTACACGAAGGAGCTGTTGGGTGCCGCGCCCACGGAGCCCTCACCGGAGGAGGCGGACGCATGAGCGAGCAGGCGATGGACGATCTCGTGCGCGTCGACGCGCTCGTGAAGACCTTTCCCTTGCGCAACGCCTGGGGGCGGACGACCGGGACCGTGCGGGCCGTCGACGGCGTGGATCTGACGATCCGCCGCGGCGAGACGCTCGCGCTGGTGGGGGAGTCCGGGAGCGGCAAGTCCACGCTGGGTCGCAGCATCCTGCAGATGGACGAGCCGACGAGCGGCACGGTGACCTACGACGGCGTCGACCTCACGTCGCTCCCGCGCTCCCGACGGGCGCCCTACCACCGGTCGATGCAGGTCATCTTCCAGGATCCGTTCTCGTCCCTCAACCCGCACCGCACAGCGCTGCAGAACGTCATGGAACCGCTCACCGTACTCGCGCCCGGCGGCGACTCGCGCGCACAGGCGATCGAGGCGCTCGCGGCCGTGGGGATCGACGGGGATGCCGTCGACCGACGCCCCCGCGCGTTCTCGGGCGGGCAGCGCCAGCGCATCGTGATCGCGCGGGCCATCGCCGTGCGTCCAGGCTTCGTGGTGTGCGACGAGCCGCTCTCGGCGCTCGACATGTCCATCCAGGCGCAGGTCACCGATCTCCTCCTGCGGCTGCAGCGGGAGCTGGAGCTGACCTACCTGTTCATCTCGCACGACCTCTCGGTCGTGCGGGAGATCGCCACACGCACGGCCGTGATGAACCGCGGCCGCATCGTCGAGCTCGGACCGACCGCCGAGGTGTTCGCATCGCCGCAGCACGCCTACACGCGCCACCTGCTCGACGCCGCGCTGTCGATCGATCCGGTGCAGGCGCGCCGCCGGCTCGAGCGCATCTCGACGCGGCCCGATCTCGTCGGTCTCGAACCCGACGGCACCGCCCTCGCCGAGGTCTCACCCGGACACTTCGTCCTCCGCTGAGGCAGATGCGCGGCCTCCCGGTCGGTGGGCGAGGGAGCGCCAGCGACCGCGGGGCCGTGTGCCGGTCGTTGAGCGAGGGAGCGCCAGCGACCGAGACGAAACGCCGTGACGCCGCGCAATCTTCGGCGGCGTTTCGTCTCGCTCGTTCCTCGCTCGCTCAACGACCGAGGGCGAAGCGCTGGTCGGTGGGCGGGGGAGCGCCAGCGACCGCGGGGCAAGGTTCCGGTCGATCAGCCGCCGTACTCGGCGAGGAGCGCCCGGGCGCCGTCTGCCAGCGCGGTGATGCGCGCGGCGGCGTCCGCGCGGGAGTCGCCGCGCACGTCGAGGTAGAGCTTGAGCTTCGGCTCGGTGCCGCTCGGGCGCACGACGACGCGCGAGCCGTCGACGAGCCACAGCCGCAGCACGTCGCCGGGCGGCAGGTCGTCGACGCCCTGCTCCAGATCGTCGATGCGATCCACCGCGACATCTCCGACGGACTGCGGATGCCGCGCCCGCAGCGCCGTCATGATCCCCGTGATCTGCGACACGTCGTCGACGCGGATCGAGATCTGGTCGCTCGCGAAAGCGCCGAACTGCTCCTCGAACTCGGTGAGGAGGTCGGCGAGCGTCGCGCCGCGACCGCGTGCCTCGGCGACCATGCCGAGGATCGCCACCGCCGCGGAGATGCCGTCCTTGTCACGCACGGTCCCGGGATTCACGAGGTAGCCGAGGGCCTCCTCGAAACCGAACACGATGCCGGGGGCGCGCGAGATCCACTTGAAGCCGGTCAGCGTGGCGTGGAAGTCGAGGCCGTAGTGCTCCGCGACCGTCTGCAGACCCGGCGATGAGACGAGCGAGCAGGCGAGTGAGGCGCCCTCGGGCGCGGGGCCGTCGGCGGTCGCGAGTCGCGCGGCGCGCCAGCCGAGCAGCAGCCCGACCTCGTTGCCGGTCAGCCGGCGCCAGCCATCCTCGGCGGTGTCGTCGGGCAGGGCGACGGCGAGCCGGTCGGCGTCCGGATCGTTCGCGATCACGAGCTCGGCGTCCGCTGCCCGGGCGGCCTCGAACGCGAGGTCCATGGCGCCCGGCTCCTCCGGATTGGGGAAGGCGACGGTCGGAAACGTCCCGTCCGGCTCGAGCTGCGCCGAAACCGGCACCGGCTCCGGGTAGCCGGCGGCGGGGAGGATGCGCGACAGCGTCTCCCACCCCACGCCGTGCATCGCGGTGTAGACCCAGCTGAGCCCTTCCGCGCCTGCAGGAGCGGGCGCCACGGCCGCGGTCGCCGCGATGTAGTCGTCGACCACGTCCTCGGTCGCCACCTCGAACGCGAGCGAGCGGGGCAGGGTGCTGATGTCGCCCGCCTCGGCCACCTGGGCGATGTGCGCCGCGATCTCGGCGTCGGCGGGAGCGACGATCTGCGAGCCGTCGTCGACGCCGCCCAGGTACACCTTGTAGCCGTTGTCGTCGGGCGGGTTGTGGCTGGCGGTCACCATGACCCCGGCTGCGGCGCCGAAGTGCCGTACCGCGAAGGCGAGCACAGGGGTGGGCAGCAGCCGGGGGAGCAGGATGGCGCGGAGCCCTGCGCCCGCGAAGATCTCCGCCGAGTCGCGGGCGAACACATCGGAGTTGCGTCGCCCGTCGTAGCCGATCACGACGATCGGTGCATCATCGAGGATGCCGGGGACCTCCGGTCCCTCCGCCTCGAGGGCATCGGCCGATGGCGCAGCGGTGAGCTCGGGCGCGGACGGCTCGTCGGGCGCGGACGCCTCGTCGGGCGCGTCATGGGCCACCCCGGCGCCGGCGGCGTCCGTCGCCTCCGGCTCGTCGTCGGTCCCGGCATCCACCGTGTCCGCATCGAGCGGCCCGAGGGCGACGGCTGCGTCGTCGGCCGCGGCGTCCGTTGCCGCGTCCGTGTTCGACCCGGCCTCCTCGCCCGCCGGGGCGCCAGAAGCGGCATCCTCCGCATCCGCGTGCGGCGCGGCATCCTCCGCGTCCAGCTCCTCCAGCCCGGGGGCCGACGCGGCCGCCCCCGCTCCGACCGGCGGCAGCCCGGCCTGCGCGCGCACGTAGGCGGCGAGCCCCGCGGCGGCCTGCGCGACGAGCACGCGGTTCATGCGG
>NZ_JBJDRK010000032.1:0-58051 GCF_044987405.1 Microbacterium sp. ZW T2_14
GGGCGTCCTCGTCGGGCTCGCGGGCGTCGTGGTCGGCGTGGCCGCGGCGGCAGCGATCGCGGCGATGGCCGGCTGGGCGCCGGCCGGCGCACTCGCCGCGTGGCCGTGGGCGCTCGCGACGGCCGCCGTGCTGGCCGTCGTCTTCGCCGTCGCCCTCCGACGCGGCGAGCGCGCCCGCACCAGCACGCGCGCCGGGCGGGCGACGACGGCGGCGGTCGTCGTCGTGGTGCTCCTGGCCTGCGGCCTCGTCGTCTGGCAACTGCCGCTCGCGCGGGGAGGAGGGTTCGATCCCATCGTCGCGGTCGCGCCGGCGGTCGTGCTCATGGCCGGCGCGCTGGTCGCGCTCGCGGTGTTCGGCGCGGCAGCGGTGGCGTGGTCGCGGCCGGCCGCCGCGTTCCCCTCGGTGCAGCCGGGCTACCCGGCGCGACAGGTGGCCCGCCGCATCCCCATCTACGCCGTCGCCGTACTCCTCGTCGCCCTCACGGTCGCGCAGGCCGTCTTCGCTTCGGCCTACAGCGCGACCTCGACGGCGATGGTCACAGATTCCGCCGCGGTGCGCGCGGGCGCCGACCTGAGCGTCGACATGTCGCCGCAGTCCGCCGACCCGGGCGACGTGGCGGCGGCAGCGGCGATCGACGGTGTCGACGCCGCGGCACCGGCCCTCGTCGAAGCCATCGAGATCGGCGACGCGGACGCGCAGCTCGTCGCCGTCCCGGCCTCCGAGATCGCGCTGGTCGTGACCTCGGCCGGCGGACTGGTCGACAAGGCCGCGCTCGAGGCCCTGGCCGCGCCCGCGCAGGCCGAAGGAACGGCCGCCGGTGATCCTCTGCCGCTCGGCGAGGGTGCCAGCGGACTGCGGGTCACTGCACGCGCCGAGTCGCTCGGCGAGCTGCTGCCCCGTCCCACCATCGCCGCCGTGCTGCTCGACGCCACCGGCGCCCCCACCGTCCTCACCCTCGAGGGCGAATCGCGGCCGAACGGCGACGGCTCCGCGACGGTCGTCGCCGAGGCGCCGCTGCCGACCGGGACGGCGCCGTGGCGACTGCTCGCGATCGGCGCGGACCGCGGCCGATCCTTCAGCCGCGCCACCATGCAGCTGACACTCGAGACCGTGGATGCCGTGGGCAGCGGCCCGCTCGACATCCACGCCGAGGCCGAGCTTCCCGGCAGCGGTGACCAGGTCGTCCTCTGGCTCGCCGACGACGGACAGACGACTCCCGGCGAAGGTCCCGACGACGAGGCCCCTCCCGTCGCGGTCGTGATCACGGAGGGCCTGGCGCAGCACCTCGGCATCGGCGAGGGAGACGTGTTCGAGTTCCGGTATGCCGGCACGGGCCGCCACGGCGACGCGGTCGTCTCCTCTGTCGCCGAGGTGGTGCCCGGCGCCTCATCGCCGCTGGCCCTGTTCGCCCCGATGGAGAACCTGCTGGTGTCGCAGCTGCAGCGCGGCACGTCGATCGTCGCGCCGAACGCCGTGTGGGCGGCGGGCGACCCACAGGCCGACGCCGATCTGAGCGCCGCCCTGGGCGACCGCCCGGTCGCCACGGCGGCACCGGGAGTCGCCGCCGGCGTGGTCGGCGCGCTGGCACCGGGATGGTGGATCGCGACGGCCGGGGCGATCGCGCTGTCGCTGGTCGCCGCGTTCGCCATCGTGCAGACCCTGGCGGTCGCCCGGCGCCGGGAGCTCGGCGTGCTGCGGGCCCTCGGCATCGGTGCGGGCACTCAGGGACGTATGCGCGCGGCCGAGCTGGGCGGCGTCTTCGGCGCCGCGCTGCTGCTGGGCGCGGTCGCCGGCGGGATGGCGTCGTGGCTCATCGTGCCCGAGCTGGTGCGGGCCGTGACCCCCGGCATCCTTCCCGTCGCCGGCGGCATCTCGTTCGACCCGGCGCCGCTCGCACTGGCCATCTCGGTTCTCGTCGCCGGGCTCGCGGCCATCGTCATCGGTGTGGCGGTGAGCGTCTCGCGCGCCGCACGCACCCAGACCGTGGGCGAGGAGTCCCGATGAGCCGCCGCGTCTCGACGCGCGCGCTCGTCGCGCACCACGTGCGATCGCACGCCGGCGGCGGCGCGATCGTCGCACTGCTGGTCTTCGTGCTCGCGGTCCTCGCGGCGGCCGCGCCGGTCGCACTGAGCGCGCTCGGCGACGCGACCCTGCGCGATCGGCTCGACGCCCTGCCGGCCACGGTGCGCGACGTCGCCTCCGACAACGTCGGAAGCAGCGCCTTCCCGCAGACCGGCACCGAACCCTCCCTCGAGCCCCGGACGACGGAGGAGGTGTGGGGGTCGTTCTCAGCATCCGTCGATCAGATCCGCGAGGACGCCGGCCAGCCGCTCCCCGACGTGCTCGGGCCTGGGCGCATGGTGACGCGGAGCCTCCAGAACCAGATCCTCGAGGGCGACGGCACACGGGCGGCGACCATCGCGTTCGATCCGGCGTACGAGGACGAGATCCGCATCGTCGAGGGACGGATGCCGCAGCCCGCCGCCACGTACCTCACCGGCGCGTCGACCGCCTCGGGTGACAGCCCCCTCGGCAACCGCATCGAGGTGGTCCTGTCGGCTCCGTCGGCCGCAGAACTGGAATGGCCGGTCGGCGAGGTGCGCACCGTGGGGGACCCGCGGCGTTTCCCGGTGGAACTCGAGCTCGTCGGCCTGTTCGAGGCGGTCGATCCCGCGTCGGAGTACTGGGACCACGTCACCTCCGTGCTCGAGCCGTTCGTGTTCGACGACGGCAACCAACCGCGTCGCGTCACCGGGACGGCGTACGCCCACCCGGCATCGCTGGTCTCGGAGGGTCTGAGCGAGGAGTGGTCGACGCTCGTCTGGTATCCGACCGACACGGAGCGCATCGACGGCGGCAATGCGGAGGAGGCCATCGCCGCGCTCAACAAGCTGACCGCCGTCTCGCACACGATCGGCACCATGGCCGACGGCCCGGGGCTGCTCAGTCTCGGATTCGACGCCGACATCACGGCCACCATCGAGAACGCCCTCGCGCAGCAGCGCGCGACCGCGGGAGTCATCGCGATGCTCCTCGCCGGCCCCGTGGGGGTGGCCGCCGCCGTGCTGGTGCTCGGCTGCCGGCTCATCCTCGAGGGCCGGCGCTCGAGCCTGCGGCTGCTGTCGGCGCGCGGCGCCTCGCTCGGGCAGCTGCGCGGGCTGCTCGCCACGGAGGGAGCGCTCGTCGGCGTCGCGCCGGCCGTGATCGGGGCCGGCGCCGTGATCCTGACGGCGACGCCGGTCCTCCACACGGCTCCGAGCGCCGGCGGTGTGACGACGGCGTTGCTGGCGGGGTTCGCCCCCGCGGTGATCCTGCTCGTCCTCGCCCCGTCCGTGGCCGAGCGGCAGGTGCGCGCCGATCTCGGCCGCCGCGGGTCGCGGCTGCGGCTCATCGCCGAGGCGGTCGTCGTGGGGCTCGCGGCGACCGCGCTCGCGCTCCTCCTGGTGCGCGGATACAGCGACGGGATCGACCTGCTTCTCGCGGCCACCCCGCTGCTGCTGGCGCTCGTCGCATGCCTCGTGACGATCCGGCTGTACCCGCTGCCGCTCGCCGTCGTGCACGATCGCGCTCGCGCCGGCGCGAACCTGGACGCCTTCGTGGGGTCGGCCCGCGCGCTCCGCGAGCCGACGCTCGGCGTGACGCCCGTGCTCGCGCTCGTCGTCGGGGTGTCGGTGGCGATGTCGTCGGGGGTGCTGCTGTCCACGCTGCAGTCCGGTGTCGACGAAGCGTCCCGGGCGCAGGTCGGCGCCGACATGCGCGCGCAGGGTTCGCTGTTCACGCAGGACCAACTCGAGCGCGTGCAGCAGATCGACGGCGTCCAGCTCTCGACGGGCATCTCGGGCGCCGAAGTGGCGACGCTCGACATCGACGGCGTGCGCGAGGGCACGTCCGTGTTCATCGTCGACGCCGCCGCTCTGCGGGCGGTGCAAGGGGACGGACCTGGGATGCTGCCACCCGGCGTCTCGCTCCAGCCCGTCGCGACCGGCCCGATGCCGATGCTCGCCTCGAGCAGCGCGGGCGAGCTCATCGGCGACATCGAGAAGCTGACGCTCGACGGCGTCGACGCCCAGCTGGTGGGCGTGTCGCGGGGCCCGGTACCCATCGGCGGGCGCGAGAACTGGGTCGCGATCGACTCGTCGTACGCCGACGAGGTGCTCGGTCGCAACCAGAGCGCCGGCACGGTGCTCCTGAGTCTCGATCCCGATGCCGGCACGGATGCCGTCGAGAACGCCCTGCACGAGGTGCTCGGTCAGACCGTGCGCATCGACACGGCGGACCAGGTGGCCGCCGACATCCAGTCCGGTCCCGCCGTGCAAGGCGTGCGCTGGGCGCTGCTCCTCGCCACGGGCGTGGCGGCCCTGCTGAGCGCACTCGCGCTGGTGATGACCCTCAGCCTGGCTGCGGGATCGCGCGCCCGCGTGCTCGCCCTGCTCGGCACGCTCGGTGCGCCTCGACGCTCGGCGACCTCCCTCGCCGTCTGGGAGATCGGGCCGCCCGCCGTCGCCGCCGTGATCGCCGGAACGGTGTTCGGCGCGCTGGTGCCGCTCGTGGTGATGGTCGCCGTCGACCTGCGGCCTTTCACCGGATCGTCGGTGGCGCCCGTCTATGCGATCGATCCGACGATCCTGCTCCTGACCCTCGGCGGATTCGCCATGCTCGCCGTCCTGCTCACCGCGATCACCCTGCTCCTCTCGCGCCGTGTGCGCGCCGCCGGCGCCCTGCGCACGGTGGAGGAAGGATAGAACCATGGCCGTCCGACAAGCTCATCGACCGGGAACGGCGCCGGACGCCGACATCCTGTGCACCGATCTCGTGCGCATCTTCAAGGTGCAGGCCGCGAACGGCGCCGGCGTCGAGGTGCAGGCGCTGCAGGGACTCAACCTGCGCATCGACCAGGGCGAGCTGGTGGCGGTCGTCGGGGCCTCGGGATCGGGGAAGTCGACCCTGCTGTCGATCCTGTCGAGCCTGGATCAGCCGACGGCAGGGGTCGCGTGGGTCGCCGGGCACGACCTGCTCACCATGAAGGAGAAGGAGCGCGTCGAGTTCCGGCGGCGCAGCGTGGGCTTCGTGTGGCAGCAGACCTCGCGCAACCTCCTCCCCTACCTCTCGGCGAGCGAGAACGTCGCCGCGGCACTCGCGATCACCGGCTCCTCGCGAGGCACGTCCGCCCGCCGGGCGCGGGTGAGCGAACTGCTCGATCTGCTCGAGGTGTCGCACTGCGCCGACCGGCGGCCTGCCGAGATGTCGGGCGGCGAACAGCAGCGCGTCGCGATCGCCGTCGGCATCGCGAACAGCCCGCGCGTGCTGCTGGCCGACGAGCCGACCGGCGAGCTCGACGATCTGACGAGCGCCCACGTGCTCGAAGCCATGCGCTCCGTCAACCGGGAGCTGGGGGTGACGACCCTCATCGTGACCCACGATCCGGCCGTGTCGGAGCACGTCGCCCGCACCGTGCAGATCCGCGACGGCCGCACCTCGACCGAGGTGCTGCGCTCGACGCGCGTGGACGAGCATGGCGCCGAGGAGCACGTCGCGGAGGAGTACGCCGTGCTCGACCGCGTCGGCCGGCTGCAGCTGCCCGACGACTTCGTCAACGCGCTCGACCTCCGCGAGCGCGTCCGCCTGGCCCTCGAGCCGGACCACGTCGGCGTGTGGCCGGGACAACGAGCCGCGACGCCCCCCGTCGGTGGCGACTCCGCCGCGCCGGCGTCGACCGGGGACCACGCGGTCACCGGGCCCGCCGGCGCACCCGTGCCCCCGGCATCCGTCGACCCGACCGAGGAGCCGTCATGACCCCTGCACTGCGCGGCGAGAAACTGTCGCGTACCTTTTCATCGCCCGCGGGCGACGTGCACGCGTGCATCGACATCGACATCGAGGTCGCCGCGGGCGAGCTCGTGGTCGTGCGGGGCGCGTCGGGAGCCGGCAAGACGACGCTGCTGAACCTGCTCGGGGGACTCGACCGCCCCACGTCGGGCACGGTGTGGCTCGGGGACGTCGAGGCGACGGCCCTCGACGAGGACGCCCTCGCCGCCCTGCGCCGCGAGCGGCTCGGCTTCGTCTTCCAGTCGTTCGGTCTCATCCCGATCCTGTCGGCGGCCGAGAACGTGGAACTGCCCCTGCGCATCGCGAAGACTCCGCCCGCGGAGCGCGAGCAGCGCGTCGCCGAGGCGCTGCGACTGGTCGGCCTCGACGGCCACGCCGCCCAGCGCCCGGGCGAGCTGTCGGGCGGTCAGCAGCAGCGCGTCGGCATCGCGCGGGCGATCGCCGCACGGCCGCACGTGCTGATCGCCGACGAGCCGACCGGTCAGCTCGACTCGCGCACCGCCGCGACGGTGATGGACCTCATCGGCGAGCTGGTGCACTCGCAGGGGCTGGCCGCGATCGTCTCGACGCACGATCCGCTGCTGGTGGAACGCGCAGACCGGGTCATCGAGCTGCATGACGGCCGCCTGACGTCCATCGACGGCCGGCCGGTCTCCCGGGCTGTGGCGGGTGCTGACGAGCCGAGGTGATCCCCCGGCGGGCGGAGGCCTCGCGCCGATGCGACGGCGGTCAGCTGCCGTCGCGCAGGTCTGCCGGCGGGTCCGCTGAGAAGGCGATGGCGTCGAAGGTCGCCACGCACGTGTCGCCCTGAGGTGCCTGAGCGAGGAACCCCACCTGGACGGGCCCGTCCCACTCGAGCCGGAACAGGCGGACGAAGTCCCAGTGCTGTCCGTCCGGGGAGGAGTGGAACGCCCACGCGCGGTCGCTCACCCGCGACACCCGCAGGTGGACGTGAGCGTCGACCACCACGGTGGAGTTGCAGTCGTCCGACCAGACGTTCGTCACGACCGAGACGACCATGGCCTCGCCGTGCGGCGAGTACTCGAAGCAGATCTTGGCCCAGTGGTCCCGGTCACCCCAGATCGCGAGCGCTGCGGCGTCGAAGGTGGTGCGCGGCGCCGAGGCGACGCCGGCACGGGCCGAGAGGGCGAACCGCCCAGGCGCCTCGAATCCCAGCAATGCCGCCGCGTGCTGCGCCGGGCCGCCCAGGGCGTCGTTCGTCCAGTCCGTGCCGGCCGCGGCCCTGACCTCGAGTCGTCCGCCGGGATGGAGCTCCGCCGTGCCGGCGCCGACGCCCCAGTGGAGAGCGGGAAGGCCGGCGGGCCGAAGGGGCAGGGAACGGTCGTCGGTCAGCACGCGGCCAGCCTAGCGGCGGAGCATCCCGTGCGACCGAGCCCCGTCATCGGCGCAGCGCGGCCCTGCCGACGTGGCCGACGAGGGCATCGGCCGCTCGCACCAGCGCCAGGTGGGTCAACGCCTGCGGCGTGTTGCCCGCCTGCCGGCGGCGGCCGACGTCGTACTCCTCCGAGAGCAGTCCCAGATCGTTGGCCAGTCCGACGAGGTCGGCCATGAGTGCCTTCGCGTCATCGATGCGCCCGCTGCCGGCATACTGCTCGACCAGCCAGAACGAGCAGGCCAGGAACGGATTCTCGTCGCCTGCGAGTCCGTCCACGTCCGCCTCGGTCCGATACCGCCGCACCAGCCCGTCGCGGAGAAGTGTCCGCTCGATCTCGGCAACGGTGCCCAGCATGCGCGGATCGTCGTACCCGCAGAAGCCGACCTGCGGGATGAGGAGCAGCGACGCGTCCACTTCGGTGGAGCCGTAGTACTGCACGAAACAGCCCCGCTCGGCGTCGAAGCCACGCTCCTCCACTTCGCCGCGAACACGTTCGCGCAGCCGCTCCCACTCCTCGACGTCGCCGTCGTCGTCGAGACCGGACTCGCGCACCGCCCGCACGCCACGGTCGAGCGCCGCCCAGATCATGACGCGCGAATGCGTGAACATGCGTTCCTCGGCGCGGATCTCCCAGATGCCGTGGTCGGACCGGTCGACCCACTCCACCACCTGCGAGAGCAGTGCCCGCTGCAGCGGCCACGAGAACGAGTCCTCCTCGACTCCCGCCATCCGAGTCGCCTCGAGTGCGACCATGACCTCGCCGATCACGTCGGCCTGGTACTGACTGACCGCGCCGTTGCCGATCCGCACCGGCGACGCACCGCCGTATCCGGGAAGGCTGTCGATCACGCGCTCGGCGAGATCCCGCTCGCCGGCGGCGCCGTACATGATCTGCACGTCGGCCGGGTCTCCGGCGATCGCCCGCAACAACCACCCTCGCCACCGTTCCGCAGCCCGCGTGAACCCGTGCTCGATCAGCGTCTCGAGGGTGAGGGCGGCGTCGCGGAGCCAGACGTAGCGGTAGTCCCAGTTCCTGGCGCCTCCGAAGTCCTCGGGCAGCGACGTGGTCGCCGCAGCGACGATCCCGCCGGTGCTCTCGTGTGTGAGTGCCCTCAGCACGAGGAGCGATCGCACGACGGCGTCGTGATGCGGCCCGTGATGGTCGATGCGGTCCGCCCAGTCCTGCCACCACGCACGCGTCGCGGCGAGAGAGTCGTCGACATCCAGCGGTTCGGGCACCTCATGGTGGGACTTGAACCAGGTGAGCGAGAGGTCCACCGTCTCGCCGGCGCTGACCACGATCTGCGCCGAATGGGCGTGATCGACCGCCTGCAACGGGGCGCCACGGAGCACCACCGCGTCGGGTCCGGCGATGCCGAGAATCGCCAGCGGCATGCCGGGTGCCTTCCGCATCCACGGCAGCGCCCGGGCGTAGTCGAAACGCAGCCGCACGGTATCCGTGAAGTCGACCGTGCCCGAGATGCCGATGATCCGGCGGACGACATCGACGCGGTGGCCGTCGATAGGCATGAAGTCGTGGACCTCTGCGACTCCCCCGACAGTCTCCCAACGAGTGACGAGGATGAAGGTGTCGCCGTCGTAGCGCCGGGTGCTCCGCGCCTCAGCATCAGTCGGGCGCAGGATCCAGCATCCGTGTTCTGCGTCGCCCAGCAGGGCACCGAAGATCGACGGCGAGTCGAAACGCGGCACACACAGCCAATCGATGCTGCCCTCGCGGGAGACCAGTGCCGCCGTGCGGCAGCTGCTGAGCAGCGCGTAGTCCTCGATCGGTGCCGGCACCCGTCGATTGTCGCAAACGGCGGCCGAGAGTCGGCAGCCCTGCCATCCGCAGCGACAGCCGGGTAGGGTCAGGCCTCGCAAGAACCGGCGGCGAGGGTCGATCGGCGCGCGTCCTCGCGAGCAGAGTAGGTATGCTGACATGTGGTGCGGGACGTCGACGTACCACCCGAATACGCACCTTGATGGGTGCACCGGGACGTGAAAGGGATCCTCGATCCCCGTGTCCTCCCGGCCTCGGGGCTGTAGTTCAATGGCAGAACTTCTGCTTCCCAAGCAGACAGCGCGGGTTCGATTCCCGTCAGCCCCTCCGATGCAGAATGAGGCGCGGCCCCAGGCCGCGCCTCATTCTGCGTTGGAGGAGCTGATGTCGGAGATGATCCGCTTCGGGGGGGTCCCGCTCCGCCGGAGGCTCCGCGCGACGCGCCAGCGGCGCGTGGAGGGGCGGAGTGGCCGATTCCCGTCAGCCCCTCCGATGAAACCCCCTCTGCGGAGGGGGTTTCCGCGTTCCCGCGGGGGCGCGGGTGGCACGCCGATCCCGCCCGCGACGGGGATTCTGCCGGTCCGACACGGCACGCTCGAACCATACTGGGACATATGCCCGCCATCGCCGCCCACGAATACTCGCCCTGGGACTTCTGGCGCGAAGCCTCCGTCGACGACCGTGAGGCGCAGCTCGCGATCCAGCACACGCTCATCGACGGCCGCGCCGATCATTCGCTCGGCGAGCAGTGTTTCATCTCGGAGCTCGCATCGATCGACAACGACTCGCTGCGGCTCGGCGACCGCACCTACGTGGCCGCGGGCGCCTACCTCACCGGCGACCTCGTCACCGGCGCGGACTGCAGCATCAACCCGTACACGGTGATCCGCGGTCGCGTCGCGATGGGCGACGGCGTGCGCATCGGCGCGCACACGTCGATCCTCGGGTTCAACCACTCGATGGAGTCCGGCACGCCGGTGTTCCGCCAACCCCTCACCTCGAAGGGCATCGAGATCGGCGACGACGTCTGGATCGGCTCGCATGTGGTGATCCTCGACGGCGTGCGCGTCGGCTCGCACGCCGTGCTCGCGGCCAGCGCGGTCGTCACGAAGGACGTGCCGGCCGGCGCCGTCGTCGGCGGCAACCCCGCCCGCTTCATCCGGTGGCGCGTCGAGCCGGACGACACCGGCGTCGCACCGGACGCGGCGGCCGACGCCGCCGCCCGCGCCGAGGACGACACCGATCTCGCAGCCGGCGTGACCGCCGAGGCCGTCGATGCTCCCGCCCTCGGCCTCGTGCCCGCACTGGCCGGCCCCCACCCGCGCGGCAACCAGGCAGGCGCGTCGGAGGACGATCGCGGTGACGTCGATGCCGGAGGCGCGATGGGCGATCACGCGGGCGGGTCAGGCCGCGCAGATACGGCGATCAACGCGGGCGCCGAGGCCGGAATGCCTCAGGATGCCGCGGGCAACGTCTTCGACGTCCCCGCCGACACCGCGACGGGCACCGGTTCACCCAGCGACACGGGCAGCACCACGGGCATCGCCACGGACACCGGCTCCCCCACCGACACGGGCAGCACCACGGATATCGCCACGGACACCGGTTCCGCCACTGCCGCAGCCGGGCCAAGAGACGCGGTTGCGCCCGGCCGGCCCGTCGCCGGTGCTCCGCCCCTCGCCGCATCGCCGGCCGGCACGTCCGCGGACGACGCCGGCGCCGGTCTCGCCGAGCGCGTCGCCGACCTGGCCGAGCGCGCGCGGGACGAGGCATCCGCTGTCCTTCAGCGCGCGTGGAACGACGACCTCGGGCTGTTCGTCGACCGGCCGGGTGCAGCGCCCACGGTGCGCGCGCAGGGCGACGCGGTCGAGATCGCCGACCTGCTGCTCGCCAGGGCACCGGCGCAGGCGTCCGCAACCGACCAGATCCGGCGGTTGCAGGACTGGCAGGATGCTGCGACGGGTGCGGTCGCGCCCCTCGATTCCGACGGTCGTCAGGAGGCGGGCCTCGGGTTCTCGCACGGCGATGTCGCGTACCACGTGCTGAGCGTGGGGTACGCGCTCGATCTGCTCGGATCGGCGTTTCCGGCTCCTCTCACGTGGGTGACCGCTGCCACGCCGGAGCGCGTGGTCGAGTTCTGCGAGAGTCTGCCGTGGGCCTCCGACGCCTGGAACGCCGGACACCACATCGACGGCTTCGGCACCGCGATTCTGTGGACACGGCGGGCGGGGCATCCGATTCCGGCAGGTGTGGAGGAGGCGCTGTTCGGCTGGCTCGCCATGAACGCCGACCCGCACACCGGCATGTGGGGTGCGCCGGCTGCGGACGGCGGCCTGCTTCCGGTCGTGAACGGCTTCTACCGCGCCACGCGCGGCACCTTCGCGCAGTTCGGGATGCCGCTCCCCTATCCCGAGCGCGTCATCGACACCGTGCTGCGGCATGCGCGCGACCCGCGATGGTTCGCCGCCGGTGCGCGCAACGCCTGCAACGTGCTCGACGTCGCGCACCCGCTGTGGCTCACGCGTGCGACGGGCTATCGCGGCGAAGAGGTGCGCGACCTCGCTGCGCGCCTGCTGTCGGATGCGGTGTCGACCTGGGTGCCGGGCGCCGGATTCTCTTTCCGCGCGCCGAGTCCCGCGACCCGCGGCCTCGCCGAGACGGACCCCGGCCTGCAGGGCACCGAGATGTGGCTCGCGATCCTCTGGTACCTCGCGGATCTCGCCGGCGTCTCGGATGCCCTCGGTTACCGCCCGCGCGGAGTTCATCGCCCCGAGCCTGCCGCCACGCTTCGGTAGGCGGCGCGCGGCCAGGTCGGGTGCCGGCCGCCGCGTGCGTCCGACACCGCAACCGCAAGTTGCGGCCAGGTCGGGAGCAGGCTGCCGCACGCGTCCGACACGGCAAGCGCGTGGTGTGAACCGCGAGGTCGTCGCGGCATCCTGCCGCATACTCCGCGGAGCCGCGGCGCGGATGAGGTGGGCCACCGGGCCGCGGAGCCCGCACGGTGATCACTCCGGTCTCAGGGTGCGGGTGGTTGCCTCAAGGCACGGGTGGTTGCTCGCTCGGGGCCAGCACCACCAGCCACGACGAGTAGTGCTCGGTGACGATGCCACCCAACTCGTTCACGGCGGCGACCGCCTGCTCCACCTCGCCGGCGGACCAGTCGCTGAACGTGCGGAAAAGACGCCCGATCGCCGCCGCGTCGAGCTCGAGCGTCCACCGGTAGGTCGAGGCATCCGTCACCCGGAACAAGCCCGAAGCAGTCAGAGCCTCGATCGTCGCATCGAGGTCCTCCGCCGGCGGGCCAGGGCGCGGCGGCGCCCGACGAGCGTCGACGATCTCGGTGATCCGCGCGCGAAACGGCGTGGGCTCGGCGTCCGGGTCGCCGAAGACGTTGCGCCACACGGCGAAGCGGCCGTTTGAGTTAAGTATCGTATATAGGTTCGGTAGGAGGATGTCGAGGTTCATCCAGTGAATCGAGGTCGCTGCGACGACGAGGTCGAAGCTCGAGGCGGCGAACTGCATGTCTTCCGCTCGGCAGAGGCGCACGTCGGCGGCGGGGTGGGCTGCATGCAGGAGGCCTGCGAGGCGCGGACCCGGCTCGATCGCGGTGACGTGCAGGCCCGCACCCAGCAGCGGACCGGTCGCCTGGCCGGTCCCGGCACCCAGATCGAGCGCGCGACTTCCCGGCCGCAGGAGTCCGAGCGTCCGCAGCCGCTGCCACAGCTCGGCGGGGTATGGCGGCCGAGCTTCGGCATAGGTATCGGCGCTCGCCTCGAAGTGCATCGGGTCCACCACAGGCACGAGCGTAGGCGCGACCTGCGGTGGCGTCGAGACCGGAAGCGCGGCAATGTCGGAGGGCATTCGTATCTTTGTTCTATGAGCTTCTGGGTGTCGACGCCTCCGGCGATGCGGTTGACGGATGCCGTCGCCCGCGTCGCGCGGCGGCTCGGCGCCGACGGGATAGGGGTCGAGAGGCTCGATGACGACCAGCTGCTCGAGCTGCTCAGCGATACGACGGAGGCTCGCAAGGCCCTGGAGCTCGTCGTGGCGAGTGCGTCTGCGGAGGTGTCCCGGCGATCGGGGCGCGACCGGGGGTACGGCGGGCTCGCGCAACGCAGGGGATTGCGCACGGGCACGGCGCTCGTGCAGCAGATCACCGGCCTCGGGCGCGGTGACGTCGCTCGGGCGGTGCGTGCGGGCGAAGAGCTCGCGCCCACGGTCGCGGTTTCGGCCGAACCGGTCGGATCAGGAGCGGATGCCGCTCCCCAGACCGCGGTCGCGCCGCCGCCGGAGGTGCCCGAGTGGCTGCAACTGGTTCGGGGTGCCCTCGCGGCAGGCGCGCTTTCACAGGCGCAGTTCCACGCCATCCGCTCCGGTCTCGGCGAGCCTCCCGTCGAGCACTATCCCGAGCTGGACGCGGAGTTCCTGCCGCAGGCGTGGACGCGGGCCGTGCGACTGCTGCTCGACGAAGCGGCGACGCTGGCGGTGGAAGACCTGCGCCACCAGGCGCGCATCGCCCGCGACCGCCTCGATCCCGTGGGCGTGACGCTGCGGTTCGAGGAGCGGTTCGCCGCGCTCCTTCCGCCGGTGGATCGACGAGAGCGGTCAGTACCACGCCCACATCCTGTTCGACGATGAGGCGGGCGCATGGGTGGACGCGCTCCTTCAGGCTGCCCTGCGGCCGCGTCGTGGGCCTCGGTTCGTCGGCGTGGGTGCCGCTGAGAAGGCGCGCGAGGCCGAGGCTGACCAGCGGACGAACGAGCAGCTGCAGTACGACACGATCATGGCCGTGCTTCGCACCGGTGCCGACGCCGACCCGCAGCAGGCATTCGGCGATCGGCAACCTGGCGTGCGGATCCTCGTCGAGTCGGGTGCGATCAGCTCCATCGGCCGGCGCGGAGAGGCGCGCGTGACCGGGGTCGGTCATCTCGAGGATGGCGGACACGCCCTGCCCGGTGGGGTCGTCGAGGCTCGCCTGTGCGATGCGGGCGCGATCCCGGTGGTCTGGGATGCCGACGGTCGGCCGCTCGATGTCGGTCGCGAGTTGCGATTGTTCAGTCGCTCGCAGCGGATCGCGATAGCCGCGCGCGACGGCGGATGCGTGTGGCCATCGTGCAGCGCGCCGATCTCGCAGTGCGAGTACCACCACATCGACCATTGGTGGGATCACCACGGCCGCACCGACGTAGACGACGGCGTTCCTCTGTGCCGCAACTGCCATCTGCGCCTGCACAACCAGCGATGGCGCATCAGCCGCGACCGAGATCCGATCGACGCGACCGACACGTATCGGCTCCATCCGCCGCCCGACCCGGTGACGGGCGAGATCCGCGATCCGATCATGCTCAGGTCGAAGTCGCCGCGACGCTTCGGCGCCGCATGAGGGGCAGGGAAGGCAGAGACGGAGGGAGGCATCGCGGCGCCGTTGCGCATCCCCTGTTAGTTGGGGGCGAAGCGGAGTCGCGGCGCCGTTGCGACCCCCCGTTGGTTCGGGAGCGAAGCGGAGTCGCGGCGCCGTTGCGAACGCCCCGCTAGTTCGGGGGCGAAGCGGAGTTGCGGCGCCATTGCGCATCCCCCGCGATCCAGGGAGCGAAGAGTCGACGGCGTGCTGGATCTGCCTGCGCGGGGATGCAAGGGCAAGAGGACGAACGCGTGCCCTCGGACCGGGGTGCGAGGCGGAATCCCGGCGCCGTTACGCATCCCCCGTTCGATCCAGGGAGCGAAGGGCCGAGGCTGTGCCGGATTGCATCCGCGGGGAGGCCAGGGCAAGACGCGAACACGTGTCCCTCGGACCGGGGTGCGAAGCTGGTCGCCATGGGTATCACCGTCGTGCCGTACTCGAGGGAGTGGCCGGAGCAGTTCGCGCGTGTGGCTGGGGACCTGGAGAGAGCGCTGGGAGATGTTCCGGTGCTCTCGATCGAGCACGTCGGCTCCACCTCGGTGCCGGGACTGGCGGCCAAGCCCGTCATCGACATCGATGTCGTCGTGCGGCGAGAGGATCTCCCGGCCACGATCACGGCGCTGGTCGCCGCCGGCTACACGCATCGCGGCGACCTCGGCGTGGCCGACCGCGAGTCCATGGCCGCACCCGACGACGATCCCCGGCGCAACGTCTACGTCTGCGTCGAGGGCACGCTGCACCTGCGCAACCACCTCGCGGTGCGCGCGATCCTTCGCGAGCGACCGGACCTTCGAGACCGCTACGGCGCCATCAAGACCGAGCTCGCCCGCGATCCGACGATGAACATCGAGCAATACCTCGCCCTCAAGTCACCCGTGCTTCAGGACGTGCTGGCCCTGTCGGACCTCACCGACGCCGAGAAGCGCGCGATCCTCGCCGTCAACACGGGCAGGTGATCACCCCGTCGCTGCCGCGCGTCTCACCAGACGTCCCCGCGGCCGACGACCGCCGTTACTGTGAACCGGTGAGCTTCGACCCCAGCGACTCCGCCGCGTTCGTCGCCTTCGTTCGAAGGCAGCGCCGCGCCGTCGTTGCCACCGTCGCACCGTTCGGCGTACCCGAGGCTGCGCTCGTCGGAGTCGCGGCGCTCGACGACGGGACGCTGATCTTCGATACCGCCGACGACTCCCGCAAGATCCACAACCTGAGCCAGAACGGCCGGGTCGCCGTCGTCATCGGCACGGACGGCGACGTGACGGTGCAGGTCGAAGGCGTCGCCACCATCGCGTCAGGCGCATCGCGCGAACGGCACGGTGCGGCGTACAACGAGCAGTTCCCGGGCTCGCGGGCGCTCGATCAGGACTTCGCCGTCGTCGTGGTGCGCCCCGAGTGGGTCCGGGTCTACGACGCCTCAGCGCGGCCTGCCGTCATCACCGAAGCGCGTTGGTGACGCCCGCACCTTCGCTGCCGGCGACAGCGGGGTGCAGGTGCTCGGACGACAGGGCGACGACCGCCTGACGGGCGCCGGCGGCGAGGCATCCGTTCAGATCCGTGCCGACGAGTGACGCGGCAAGGAAGCCGGCGAAGAACGCATCGCCCGCACCGTTGGTGTCGACCACCGTGACCGGCTCCGCGGCGATGGTGGCACGCTCCCCCGAGGCGGCGAGCGCCACGGCCCCGCGCGCGCCGAGTGTGCAGACGGCCAGCCGAGGTCCCCGGTCGAGGCAGCTCTGCATCAGCGCCCACGGATCGTCCGTCGCGTCGTCGTTCATGAACACGACATCGGCGGCGCGCAGGAACGGCTCGTGGAACTCCGCCGATCCGTCGTAATCGTGCAGGTCGGTCCAGATCGGGGCACCTTCCGCACCGGCGAGCCGGCTCTCGACGAGCGCGGCGCCCGCCGCGCTGAGGTCGACGACCGCGACATCGGCCGCAGCGACAGCGGTCGCGATCCGCTCAAGGTCGTCGACGGATGCCTCACTCGGCGTCGCGAGGTAGAGGCTCACCCGCTCCCCCGCCGGTGTCATGAGGTTCGCGTGACGTTCGGTGCGCTCCGAGGGGTACGTCTCCACCACCACCCCCGCGGCCGTCAGTGCGTCCGCGATCCGGCGGCCATCCTCGTCGGCGCCCAGGAAGGCGTGCAGCGTGACGTCGACACCGAGGTCCGCGAGGTGGAGAGCCTTGCCCGCGGAGGTGCCCCCCACCGTGTGCAGATCACCGGCGGCGAACTGCATGTGCGGCACCGGCTCGGGGAGCCGATCGAGGAGGATCAGGTGGTTCCAAGAAGCGGGTCCGCAGACGGCGACCCGGGCGTCACGTGCGAGAGGCATCCGCCCAGTCAACCAGCCCCCGCGCGACCCACGACAACCCCGTCGGAAGCGCGGCGGCGCTCAACCACTCGACGCGCCATCCATGACGTCAGGACCCTGAGGCGGCGGGACGGCTCCTCGTCACCCACCGCGAACGCGCCTCGTGCCGAACACGCGACGTCACCGGCAGCCGGTCCCTGCGGCTACTCCTCGCGCGGGCCGAGCTCGGGCTCGGCGACGAAGCGGGCGACGGGGTCGGTGACGCGATCCAGCTCGATCACGACGATCGAGTTCTCTCCCGCGCGCACCGCAGCGGCCGGCACGTACAGCGTCCGCTGGGGGCCGCTGCTCCAGTACCTGCCGAGCAGGAAGCCGTTCACGAGCGCGTAGCCCTTGCCCCACCCTGCGGTGTCGAGGAACAGATCGGCGGGAGATTCGAGTGGGAACGACCCGCGCAGCAGGAAGGGTGCCACCGTCGTGCCGGCCGCGTCCGAGGACGGAGCCGCGGCATCCGCGACCGCCCGACCCCACACGGCGACGTCGATCGGCGTCGCCGTCCAGCCGCTGACCTGCACACCGTCGAGGGTCACCGAGCCCACGAGGCCCTTCGACTCACCCAGACGCGTGTCGTAGTTGACCCGGCCCTGCTCCTCGACGAGCACCCGGACGCGGCGCCCCTCGGGCACGACGAGGGCATCCTCGTGGCGCGTGCGCGACAGCGTGCCGACCGACACCCCGTCGACCGACACCCACGCATGATCGCGTACCTCGCCGAAGCGCAGGACGCCGCCGCGACCGCCGGGAAGCTCAGCCTCGTAGGAGACGAGCGCACTGAGGTGCCCGAGCTCCTCGAAGCTCGGCGGAGCCTCGTGACGCACCTCCGCCGACGCGGCCGAGGTGCCCGGCGCCGCGACAGCCGTGAGCGGGACCTCGAACACGGGAGCCGCGCCGCTGACCTCGGGCACCTCGTCGGGCACGGGCGCGTATCTGGCGATCACGTCACGGAACGCGAAGTACTTGTCGGTCGGGTCGCCCCGCTCGTCGAGCGGAGCGTCGTAGTCGTACGACGTCACGATCGGCAGGTAGCGGCCCTTGTCGTTGGCACCATTGGTGAGGCCGAAGTTGGTGCCGCCGTGGAACATGTAGAAGCTCACGGATGCCCCGGCCCCGAGCAGCGCGTCGAGTTCGGCGGCCGATGCCGCCGCGGGCGTCGTGTGGTGGGCGTTTCCCCACCAGTCGAACCAGCCGTCCCAGAACTCTGCGCACATGAGGGGTCCGGTGGGCTGATGGCGGCGCAGAGTCGCGAGCCGCTCCGTGGCGCGGGAGCCGAACGAGCCGGTCATGTGCACCCCGGCGACGCTCCCGTCGCTCAGCATCTGGTCGGTCGGCTGGTCGATGGTCGTCAGCGGCACCGTGATGCCGGCATCCTTCGTCACGCGGACGAGATGCTCGAGATACGCGCTGTCATTGCCGTACGCCCCGTACTCGTTCTCGATCTGGACGAGGACGACCGGCCCTCCGCGATGAATCTGGCGGGGAGCGACGATGTCGTAGACCCGCTGCAGATACGCGGTCACCTCGGCGAGGTAGAGCGGCTCGGAGCGGCGCAGCCCGATGCCGGGCATCCCGGTCAGCCACACCGGCAGACCACCGTTATGCCATTCGGCGCATATGTAGGGCCCCGGCCGCACGATGGCATGCATCCCCTCGGCCGCGACGAGATCCAGGAAGGCACCCAGGTCGTTCCAGCCTGTCGCGTCCCACTCGCCGCGCACCTGTTCGTGGGCGTTCCACGCGACGTATGTCTCGATGGTGTTGAGCCCCATCAGCCGCGCCTTGCGGATGCGGTCGGCCCACTGTCCGGGGTGCACGCGGAAGTAGTGCAGAGCCCCGGCCAGCACCCGGAACGGCTCGCCGTCGAGGAGGAAGTCGGACTCGCCGATCGCGAACGAGCGGGCGTCAGCCGCCGTCATCGGGCGGCCGCGCGCGTCCGGAGCACCTCGGCGAGGCGCTCGAGCTGCGCGGCGTCCTCGAGCGCCGAGCCGACCGCGGCGACGCGGACGCCGGCGTCGAGGAACTCCTCGACGTTCGACGCGTTCAGGCCACCGGTGGCGACGAAGCGCACCTGCGGGAACGGGCCGCGGATGTGCGAGAACCAGCCGGTGCCGAGCCAGGTGGCCGGGAACGCCTTGAGCCACGTGAGCCCGAGCGAGACCGCCAGCTGCACCTCGCTGGGCGTCGCGACGCCGGGAAGGATCGGGATGCCGGCATCCTGCGCCGCCCGCACCACGACCGGATCGAGCCCCGGCGAGACGAGGTAGGCCGCGCCGGCGTCCGCGGCCAGCGCCACCTGCTCGGCCGTGATGATGGTGCCCGCGCCGACGCTCTTGCCACGAGCGGCGGCGAGGCTCACGACCTCGCGCAGCGCGCGCTCGTCCTCCTCGGTCTGCAGCGGCACCTCGACGGAGTCGATGCCGAGGTCCCACGCCGTCTGCGACAGACGCGCCGAACGCTCGACGCCCATGCCTCGCAGGATGGCCATGAGCGGCGCCCCGGCGAACGCCGTCTCGAACCAGTCGCCGCCGTTCGCGGCATCCATCGTGGTCGTCATGAGTGTGTCCTTCTGCGGAAGAGGTCGATGGTGGTCTCGGTTTCGGGGCGTGTCGCGCGCATACGGGGCGCGCGGCGCGCGCCCCGAACGTGCGGAATGCGCCCCGAACCGATCATGTCGGGATGCCGGGGGCCCGCGCGGGAGGCGCAGGCTCGTCGATCGAGTCGGTGGTGGTCTGCAGGGTGCGTGCGGCGCGCGCGTGCCCCGCGCGCAGCCGGTCGGGCACGGGGGCGTCGGAGAGACGTCCCCCGAGGTAGCCGCCGGCGAACGCGTCCCCGGCGCCGACGGCCTCGACGACCTCGACGACCAGGGCCGGCTCGAACACCTCGTCGGTGCCGACGAACGCGGTCGCGCCGATGTCGCCGTCCTTGACGATGAGCTCAGCGACGTCGGGCAGCAGCGCCCGCACCTGGGCTGCGGTGGCCGTCCCCCACAGGGTCTCGGCCTCGTCGCGGCCGACGAGCACGATGTCGGCGCTGCGAGCGAGCTCGAGCAGCACCGGGGCGGCGGTCTCGGCATCCCACAGCGGCGCACGGTGGTTGACGTCGAACGACACCGGAACGCCGTTCTCGCGAGCGCGCGCCATGACGCGCGAGAGGAACGACGACGCGGATGCCGAGATGGCCGCCGTGATGCCCGACACGTGCAGCAGATCGACGCCGTCGAACGACACCGCATCGGCGTCGGCGTCGCTCAGGTGCGCGGCTGCGGAGCCGCGACGGTAGTAGAGCACACCGTTGCCCGGGTCCTTCACGTACAGCCCGGTCGGGTGGGCGTCATCGAACACCACCCGGGACACGTCGACACCCCGCGCGGTCAGCTGACGCGCGACGCGGCGGCCGAGCGCGTCGTCGCCCAGGCGGCTGAACCAGACGGAGCGGTGGCCGAGCGCCGCCACGTGGGCGGCGACGTTGGACTCCGCGCCGCCCGCGTCGAGCAGGAACGCGTCGGCGTCCGTCACGGGCGTCGCGACGACGGGCGTCACCATCGCCATCGTCTCGCCGATCGCGAGCAGAGTGCGGGGCATCCCGCCAGCGTAGTCAGGCCGCGGCATCCGTCACCTCACCAGATTCGGAGATCGCGCGTAATTCGGACGCCTGCGGCGCATCCGTCCGGGTTTCGGCGGATCCCCGAGTTCCGCACGACGCGCTCCGGCCAGCGGCGGGCGTCATCGCAGGTCGGTGACCGGCGCGGCGTCCATGTCGTCGAAGGCCTGGTTCTCTCCGGCCATCGCCCAGATGAACGTGTACGACGACGTGCCGACGCCCGAGTGCAGCGACCACGACGGCGAGATGACGGCCTGACGGTCGGCGATCACGAGGTGGCGCGTCTCTTCGCGCTCGCCCATGAGGTGGATGACGCGGGCGTCCTCCGGCAGGTCGAAGTAGAGGTAGCACTCGGTGCGGCGGTCGTGCGTGTGCGCCGGCATGGTGTTCCACATCGAGCCGGGGTGCAGCTCGGTGACGCCCATCACGATCTGGCAGCTCTTCACGCCGTTCTCGTGGATGTACTGGTTGAGCGTGCGGCGGTTCGACGTGAGCTGGTCGCCGAGCTCGCGCACGGTGCCCTCGCCCGGCGACACGAGCGCAGCCGGGTAGGCGGTGTGCGCCGGCGCCGAGAAGAGGTAGAACTGCGCACCCTCGTCGGCGGCGTCGGCGAACGACACGGAGCGGATGCCGCGGCCGAGGTACAGGCAGGCGCCCTTGACGAGCGTGTAGACCTCACCGTCGGCCGTGACGGTGCCGGTGCCGCCGACGTTGATGATGCCGACCTCGCGGTGCTCGAGGAAGTAGTCGCTGCGGATCTCGGGGTAGCCGCCGAGCTCGAGCACGCCACCCGCGGGCACGGCACCGCCCAGCACGATGCGGTCGTGGTGCGTGTAGGTCAGATGGATCTCGCCCGGCACGAAGACGTCGGGGATGAGATACGTGTCGCGCAGGTCCTGCGTCGTCATGCCCGGGATCTGGGCGGGGTTGGTCGCGTAGCGCTGCGGGATGTTCGTCTGGGTCACGGTTCTCTCCTGGTTCTGCGTGGATCTCTGAAGCGGTCGGCGGCGCGGGTCGACGCGGGTGTCAGCGGACGAGCCAGCCGCCGTCGACGGGGATGACGGCGCCGGTCACGTAGGCGGCGGCGTCCGAGGCGAGGAACACGAACACACCCTGCAGATCGGATGCCTCGCCCCAGCGTCCTGCGGGGATGCGCGAGAGGATCGACGCGGCGCGGTCCTCGTCAGCACGCAGCGGCGCGGTGTTGTCGGTCGCCATGTAGCCGGGGGCCACGGCGTTGACCGTGACGCCGGCGGCCGCCCACTCGTTCGCGAGCGCCTTCGTGAGGCCTGCGACGGCGTGCTTGGACGCGGTGTATGCCGGAACGAGAATGCCGCCCTGGAACGACAGCATCGACGCGACGTTGATGATGCGCCCGCTCCCCTGCGCGAGCATGTGGCGGCCGGCCGCCTGCGACAGGTGGAACACGGCGTCGAGGTTGACCGCGAGCACGTCGTCCCAGTCGCCGGCCGGGTACTCCGCGGCGGGCGCACGGCGGATGGTGCCGGCGTTGTTGACGAGGATGTCCAGACCGCCGAGTTCGGCGAGCACCTCGTCGACCGCCGAAGCGAAGTCGTCGGCCGAGGCCGAGACGAGATCCCGCTGGATGCGGTGCACCCGGCGACCGGTCGCCGCGATGAGCTCGGCGGTGGCCGACGCGTCGCCGCGGTCGAGCAGCGCGACGTCGGCGCCTGCTTCGGCCAGCGCGACGGCGGCACCCTGGCCGAGGCCGCGGCTCGAGCCGGTGACGAGCGCGACCTTGCCGTCGAGGCGGAACGTATCGAGGATCATGCGGAAGGCTCCTGGTCGGTGGCGGTCGGTGCGGCGACGAATCGGGTGGTGAGCTCGCCGATGCCCGAGATCCGCACCGTGACCGCGTCGCCGTCGGCGAGCGGGCGGTGGGCGTCCTGGGCGGCGGGCAGCTTCTGCGGGGTTCCCGTCGAGACGATATCGCCCGGCTCGAGCGTCAGCACCTGGCTGAGGTGATGGATGACGTACGCCACGCTGAAGATGGTGGTCGATGTCGACTGCGACACGGTGACGACGCCGTCGCGGACGACCTCGACGAGGAGGTCCTGCGGATCGCCCACCTCATCCGGTGTGACGACCCAGGGGCCGAGCGGTGCGAAGCCGTCGGAGCACTTGCCGAGCGCCCATTGGCTCTGCCGCCGCTGCCACGCGCGGTCCGAGACGTCGTTGAGGATCGTGTAGCCGCCGACGTGGTCGAGGGCGTCCTCCAGCGACACGCGCTGCGCACGCCGGCCGATGACGACCGCCACCTCGCCCTCGTAGTCGACGTCGGTCGCGCCCGGTGGGATCACGACCGGCTCGTTCGGGCCGGCCAGCGTGTTCGGCGTCTTCACGAACACGTCCGGGTACTCGGGGTCGTTCGCGGTCGGGTCCACCCCGTCGGGCACGTGCCCCCGGTAGTTGTAGCCGAGGCACAGGATCTTGCCCGGCGTCACGGGGGCGCGCAGCGCCGCCTGGTCGAGCACCGGCAGCAGTGCGGGGTCGGCAGCCGCCACCTGCGCCTGCGCAGCCGCCAGGGCCGCGGCATCCGTCAACAGCCCCTCGACCGAGCCGGCGAGATCGCCGAGGTCCAGCAGCCGGTCGCCGTCGGCGCCCGGCACCACGGCCGCGGGGCGCGCACCGTCCGCGCCGGCGTACGTGACGAGCCTCACCAGTACTTCCTCCACTCGGGGCGCGCCACGCGCATCAGGGCCTCGAGGTAGAAGTAGTCGCCCCAGAGCGTGCCCTCGTCGACGCCGTTGTCCTTCGGCAGGTCGTACACCGAGTGCAGGATGAGCGCGTCCGAGTCCTCGGGCGTCGCGGGCGTGTAGTTCGCGACGAGCGACGCGAGGATCGAGTGCGCGCGGGCGGTCCATTCGGCGGCGCGCGCGGCATCCGTCTCGACCTGGGCGAGCTCCAGCAGACCGCACACCGCGATGGCGGCGGCCGAGCTGTCGCGCGGCGCGTCGCTGCCGTCGGTGTAGACCAGGTCCCAGAAGGGCACCTCGTCGGCCGGCAGGTGGCGCAGGAAGTACTCGGTGCAGCGACGGGATGCCTCGAGCAGGCGCTCGTCGCCGGTCACCGCGTAGTTCATCGCGAAGCCGTAGATGCCCCACGCCTGGCCACGTGCCCAGCACGACTCGTCGAACGCGCCCTGCTCGGTCGCGCCGCGCAGCGGCTCGCCGGTCTCGGCATCCCAGTAGAACGTGTGGAACGTCGAGTCGTCCTCGCGCAGGATGTGCTCGCGCAGCTGCGCGGTGTGGCGGGTGACGGCGTCAGCGAAGCGCTCCTCGCCGGTCTGCTCGTGCGCCCACGTCAGCAGCGGCATGTTCATGAGGCTGTCGATGATCGTGCGGCCACGCTGCGCCGGGTCGGAGAGGTCGCCCCACGCCTGGATGATGCCCGCGGGCTCGAGGAAGCGGCGCATCAGGTGCTCGGCGGCGAGCAGGGACGCCTGCCGCGCGTCCTCGTCTTCGACCAGTCGCCACGCGGCGACGGTCGACAGCGTGTAGAGGAACCCGAGATCGTGGGTGTCGAGGTCCTCCTCGGCGCGCACGCGGCGCTCGAAGTCGCCGGTGTCGACCAGCGCCGCCTCACGGTACGCGTCGTCACCGCTGAGCTCCCACGCGAGCCACAGCATGCCCGTGCGGAAGCTGGTGGTCCACCCGCGATTGCCGCCGACCGGGATGCCGCGCTCCGCGGGGCGGAGCCGGTAGCGGTCGTCCACCGTGGTGTCGTCGGGGTACGCGCCCCCGAAGGTCGCGATGTTGCGGCGGATCGTCGTGAGTGCGGCCGCGATGGCGGCGTCCGTCGGAACGGCGGGAACGGGCACGTCACCGGACGTGGCTCGGGTGCCCGCAGCGGGCGAGGTGGACGTCATGGGAGGGAATCCTTCGGAAATAGAAGTCTGGAACGGATGCTTCGTCCCGCGCCGTGATCGGGCGCGGATGCCGCGGCCTCAGGCCTGCGCAGCCGCCATCTCATCGAGATCGAGTACGGGTCGGAGCGTGTAGCGGGAGTTGGTCCACGCGAAGAACAGCGCCGCGGATGCCGTGAGCCCGAGGCCCAGCGCGGGTGCGGTGGCGAACACGGCGATCTGCGCGGCGAGGGCGGCGAGCGAGACCGCCGTGAGGTACCAGCGCCGCAGGCTCAGGTAGAGGCTCGCGCGCACGACGTCTCGCAGCCGGGCGCCCGGCACTTCCGAGACCGCGACGAGGGCGACGAGGCCCACCGCGATCGCGACCAGCGCCAGCACGGCGAGCAGCGGCACCGTGATGACGGCCGCGGCGGTGTTCGACAGCATCCGCACGTCCACGAGGAGCACCACGATCGCCGCGGTGACGGCCGCGCCGATCACGAGCGCGTGGCGCCAGGTGTCGCGCAGGCCGGCGAGGAACGCCCGGATCGGGCCGAGCCCGCCCGCGCCGTGCTCGCGGAAGGCGCGGAACGCGGCAGCGATGCCCGGCGCGGCGAGCGGCGCCGCGAGGGCGAGCAGCGGCCACGAGTACGCCGGGTCGGTGGTGATCAGCAGCACCACCATCGGCAGGCACGCCACGACCAGCAGGAGGTTCACGATGAGCGCGAGGTAGATCATCCCGATGAGGGACGCCCACGTCTCGTGCGAGACCAGGCCGTTCAGCCTGCTGAGTGCACGGGGCTTGTTCATGGTGTCAGCCCTTCAGCCCGCTCGTTGCGATGCCCTCGACGAAGTACTTCTGGCCGAGCAGGAAGATGATCGCGATGGGGATGACCGAGATCGTCAGGCCTGCGAACAGCAGCGCGTAGTTCGTGTCGAAGAGGTTGGAGACGAAGCTCTTGAGGCCCAGCTGGATCGTCCACAGGTCGGGGTTGCGCAGGTAGATGAGCGGCCCGAGGTAGTCGTTCCAGGTGTTGACGAAGGTGAGCAGGGTCAGCGAGGCCAGGGCCGGGATCGACAGCGGCAGCATGATCTTGCGCCAGATCGCGTACTCGCTGAGGCCGTCCAGGCGCGCGGCCTCGGAGAGCTCCTCGGGGATCGTCTCGTAGAACTGCTTCATCAGGAACACGCCGAACGCGCCGAACGCCTGCAGCAGGATGATGGCCCACAGCGTGTTGGACACCTTGAAGTTCGACAGCAGGATGAACTGCGGGATCATGTACGACTGCCACGGGACGGCGATCGTGCCCACGTACAGCAGGAAGAGCACGTCACGCCCCTTGAAGCGCATCCGGGCGAAGCCGTAGGCGGCGAACGAGCCGGTGAGCACCTGCAGGAACGTCACGACGACGGCGAGGAACAGCGTGTTGCGGATCCACACCAGCATGTTCGACTCGGTCCAGATGTCGACGTAGTTCTGCCAGACCCACGTCTCGGGGAGCCACTTCACCGGCACCGAGAACACCTCGTTGGCCGACTTGAACGAGCTCAGCACCATCCACGCGAACGGCGCGAGCAGCGCGATCGCGAAGATGACGAGCCCGACGTACATCGCGATGCGGCCGACACGGCGGCCCGGGGTCATCTTGTCGCCTGCGGCCGCGCGACGCGGCTTCGGCTCGGAGAGCTTGCGGAGGTTGCGGACCGCAGCGGTCGGGGGCGTGAAGTCCGAGACCAGCTGGTCGGCAGCATCCTTCTCAACTTGCTGGGCCATCAGCTGCTCCGCTTCTTGTTCCAGAGGAACTGCACGATCGTCACGAGGATGCACATGAAGAACAGCGCCACCGCGGCGGCCGACGCGTAGCCGAACTGGCTCTCTTCGAAGCCCTTGCGGTAGATGAACTGCGACATCACGAGGGTGGACTGACCCGGTCCGCCGTCGGTCATGACGAGGATGAGGTCGAAGATCTTGAACGAGTTGATCGTCAGCATCACGGTGACGAAGAACATCGTCGGACGAAGGCACGGCAGCGTCACGTTGACGAACCGCTGCCAGACGTTGGCGCCGTCGACGCGAGCCGCTTCGTGCAGCTCGCGGGGCACGGTCTGCAGGCCCGCGAGGAACAGGATCATGTAGTAGCCCATGTCACGCCAGGTGCCGACGATCACGACCGCGGGCATGGCCCACTCGGGCGAGGTCAGCCAGCCGGGAGGGTTCTGGATGCCGATGAACCGGAGGAACTCGTTGATCGGGCCGTATTCGGGGCTGAAGAGCAGGTTCCACACCACGGCGATCGCGACGATCGAGGTGATGTAGGGGAAGAACGCGGCGGTGCGGAAGAACGCCACACCGCGCAGCTTGTTGTTGAGCAGCAGCGCGAGCCCGAGCGAGACGACGATCGTCAGCGGGATGTGCAGCGCCGAGTAGTAGAGCGTGTTGATGACCGAGATGCGGAAGCTGCCGTCGCCGACGAGGCGCTGGAAGTTCGCGAGGCCCACCCAGTTGGCGGTGCCGAAGACGTTCCAGTTCGTGAACGACATGTAGAAGAGCACGACGATCGGCACGAGCGTGAGCAGGCCGAAGCCGAGGAAGTTCGGAAGGATGAAGCTCCACCCGATGAGGGTGTTGCGCAGCCGCAGCTTCGAGCGCCGGCGGCGCACGGGCGGCGGCGCGGTGCCGGCCTCTGTGGCAGTGATGGTCGCCATGGCGGACCTCCAGGGGTGGATGTGCGGGGGTGCGGTGACCGGCCGCCCCGCGGAGAGCGGGCCGGTCACCGGGTGTCCGGGTGTCGGCGCCTCAGGCGCCGCGAATCGGGATCCTCCCGGCAGGCTCGCGATGAGCCCGCGAGCCTGCCGGAGGGGGTGCTGGAACGGGTCGGAAGAGCCGCGGCTCAGTCCGTGCCGACCTCGTTGGCGACGCGGTCCTGCGCCTCCTTGATGGCGTCGGCGACGGACTTGGAGCCCGACATGATCGCCGTGTGCATGTCGCCGAGGATGCCCTGGATCGCCGCCGCCTTGTCGGACGTCGGGTTCTCCGGGTGCACCTCGTGCGTCGAGTACGCGAACTTCGACAGGTCGTCCGACGGTGCGCCGTCGACCGAGAAGTACGTGTCGACGACGTCGTCGGTCAGGAGCGCCGGCGTGATGCCGATGCCCGCGAGCACCTGTGCGCCCTTTTCGCCGGCGGCGAAGGCGAGGAAGTCCTTGGCAGCAGCGACCTTGGACTTGTCGATCGCGGCGTTGATGCCGAAGCCGGTCGGGTCGCCGAAGGTGACGGGGGTGTTGTCGAGACCGGTCGTCTTGGAGTCGAGCTGCGGGATGGGCGCGATGCCCCACTCGAAGTCGTCCGCGTCGCCCGAGGCCTGCTGGGCGATGAGCGTCGCGACGAACCACGTGCCCATCGGCATCATGGCCGCGTTCTGCTTGCCGAACTCGCCCTGGTAGGTGACCTGGTTGGCCTTGGCGGTGTTGTAGTCGAGCTGGTCGCCGTCGTCCTGCAGAGCCAGCACGTTGTCGTAGAACGGCTCCATGTAGTCGTACTTGCCCTCGAGGATGTCGCCGTCCGACTGCGCGTTCGCGAAGCCCTGGACCGTCGACTGCCAGTTGTGCAGGTACGCGCCCTTGGCGGTGCCGCCCGCACCGGCGATGCCCTCGGTCAGTGCCGCGGCGGCGTCGCTGTAGTCGTCCCACGTCCACGAGCCGTCCGGGTACTCGACGCCGGCCTGGTCGAAGAGCGCCTTGTTGTAGTACAGGACCCACGAGTCGTTGCGGTAGGGCACCGCGTAGGCGGTGCCGTCGACCTCGTACGACTTCGCGCCGCTGATGTCGTCAGGCAGCTCGACGTCCGACACATCGAGGAGCTGGCCGCCGTTCACGAAGGTGGGAACGAACTTGACCTCCTTCTGCGTGATGATGTCGGGACCCGAGCCGGCGGCGAGGTCGGCCGTGATGAGGGTGTTGTACTCGGTCGCGTCGTAGCCCTTGAGCTCGATCGTGACGTCGGGGTTCTCCTCGTGGAACGCGTCCGCGAGCTTCTGGAACTCCGGCGTGGTGTCGAGGCTCCAGCCGGACAGGGAGAGGGTGACCGGGCCCGACGACTCCTCGGGGGCGGCCGCGTCGCCGCCGCCGCTGCATCCGGCGAGAGCGAGCGTTGCGACCACGGCGATGCCGGCCGCGGCAGCGAATGAGCGCTTCATTCTGGGGGTACTCCTTTGTGATTGCGGACCCGTCTTCGGGCCCATCGGGTTACCGGTTCGCGACGGACGCGGTTCCGGGGTGTGCGAGGCGACTCGTGGTCGCCGTTCCGTCCGGCCAGGTGACCGTGACGGTGGTCTGGTCGCCGTCGGCGTCGAGCGCGACGGCGGCCGCCGCATCGGCGGGCGATGCGAGGTCTTCGGAGGTGAGCTCGACCAGCGTGGCGCTCCACGTGCCCGGTGCGACCGGGTAGTCGACGAGCGGAACCGCGGCGATGGGCCCGAGGGGGCTGGCGTCGTCGCGGGTCTCGATGCCGGTCGTGCCGTCGCCGAGCAGGGGACGGATGCCGGAGCTCAGCCCGTTCGCGATCACCCAGGCCGCGGCATCCGGGGTCTTCGACCCCACCGCAGTCTCCTCAGCTGAGGACGAGGGCCGAGTTGAGGAGCCGGGTTCGGCGTTTCGCCCCTCATCTGCGCGCAGCTCCTCAATTGAGGACGAGGGCTCTTCATCGGACGCGAGCACCCAGCCGCCCACGCGGAGGCGCAGCGACGCGGCGTCGATGCCGGGCTCGAGGGAGTCGACGCGCGCGAGGCGCACCTCCCACGGACCGCGGAGGAGGGAGTGCACCTCGACGACGCCCGCGACCTCGACGTCGCCGTCGATGCCCGAGCCGTGGCGCTGGGCGGAGGGACGCACGGTGATCCAGTGGGCCCGCGAGACCGAGGCGGCGATGCCGACGCGGCCGCCGTCGTCGTCCTGCACGCGCACGTCGATCAGGTCCATTGCGGCACGGTGCGTCGCACGACCGGCCGGGTCGACGAGGGCGACCGACTGCTCGAGCGGCTCCTCCCACGCGCGCTGGTTCGCCAGCGGTCCGGCGGCGGTCGAGTAGCCGATGCGGGCGTACAGCGGCGAGTCGCCGACGAGGCTGCCGGCGGCGGCGTGGTCGGTGCCGTGGTTCGCGATGCGGACGATGCCGTCGGCGCGCGTACCCGAGATCACCCAGCCGGCCGGACGCACCGCCCGCAGCTCGTCGGCGGCCTCGATCGGCAGCGGCTCGCTCTCGGCGGCCCACACCGGGTGGTCGGCGGGGAGCGAGATGCCCAGCAGGCCCTTGACGGCCCAGTACGGCGAGCCGGGGCCCGAGTACGACTGGGCGAGCTCACGCCATTCGCCGTGCCAGCCCATGGTGAGCACGCAGTCCTCGCCGGGGGCGCCGTGCTCGGTGAAGTGCGCGACCACGGCGTTGGCGGCACGCCGCAGTTGCCCGAGCGGGACGGAGGGGACCTCCGCGATCGCGCCCACCCAGAACGGGGCGGCCGCCGCAAAGCGGTAGATGAGGCTGCGGCCCTGCACGAGCGGCGAGCCGTCGGCGCCGACGAGGGTCACGGCATCCTGCAGGAAGCGGTCCAGACGCACGATGTCGCCCGCGGTACGGCCGTTCGCCAGCTCGTCGGCGCCCTGCATGCGCGACCACAGCACGGGGTACGTGTGCAGTGCCCAGCCGACGTAGTGGTCGTATGAGCGCTCGAAGCCGTCCGAGATCCAGCCGTCCTCGCGGACGAGGCTGTCATGCAGTGCCAGGTCGGCGGCGACGTCCTCGGCCGACCACGGGCCGCCGACCGAGCGCAGGAACGTCTGCACGACCAGGCGGAACCACAGCCAGTTGGTCTTCGGGTAGGTGGAATCCCCCACGACGGGCGCGAGGTAGGCGATCACGCGCTCCTGCGTGAGGGCGTCGAGGCGGTCCCAGATCCAGGGACGCGTCATGTCGAGCACGAGCGCGAGCGACGCGGCCTCGACCTTGGCCTGCGCGTGCTCGTCCAGCCGCACCCAGCGGTCGTCGGCGTCCTGGTCGACGCCGGTGACGATGCCGCGACGGTAGAAGTCCGCGAGCTCTTCGGTGCCCTCGCCGCGAGCGCCGGCGATGCGGAACCCGGCGAGCAGGAACGTGCGGGCGAAGCCTTCGAGCCCATCCACGGCGTGGCCGTAGCCGCCTTCGGCACCCGGGAAGTGGATGCGGCCGGCACCGGGCGACGCGTAGGTGCGGGCGGTGTCGAGCAGGAGATCTGCACAGGCGAGCCACTCGTCCCGCGTCCACTCACGCGCAGCCCAGCCGGCACCCGTCGCGTTGCGCGTCGACCTGGTGGGCTGCTGGACCGTCACGGGGATCTCCTTCGATGCCTTCTTCTCGCCGCTGTCTTCTTGCTGCGGGTCTCTCCGCGTGCGTCAGCGGAAAGCGAACGTTTGGGACTGTATCAACCCGATTCGTTCATTGCAAGACTGTTTGAGATTCGTTATGATCGTTTGTGATCGGTTCAGTCTGGAATGTGGGCCGAACCGGCACGACGCCCCGACATGGTGAATCAACGAGGAGGAACCTTTGACCACCCCGACGGTCCCCGGGTCCGCTGCAGGAGCCTGCCACACGCCTCCTGACAGGTCGCCCGAAGCGTCCTTCCACGGTGCGCTGTCGGCCGTCTACCTCCCGCAGGCGGGCGTCGGCGCCGCCGGTCTCCACGCCGCGCTCGGCACCCTGCTCGCGTCCCCCGATCACGCACTGCCCGTCGCGGCCTCGGAAGACAGGGACGTCTGGGGTCCGCAGGGCAGTGCCGACCCGATCGCCGTCCGCGACGTCCTCGCGCGGGCGGCTGCCGACCGGTCCACCCCGTGGCCCGTGCCCTTGGCCACCGCCGCCGCGCGCCTGCACGACGACGGCGACCGCGAGGGCTGGGAGAGCATCGTGTTCGAGCGGCAGCGCCGCCTCGCGCGCGCCGCGATCGCCGCCGCGCACCACGCCGACGACGGCGAGATCGGCGCCCAGTGGCTGGCCGACGTCCTCGACGGCGTGTGGCTCATCTGCGAGCAGAGCTCCTGGTGCTGGCCCGCCCACGACGACGCGTTCCGCGAACGGAGCTCGGTGCTCCCGACGGTGACCGCGCCCTATCTCGACCTCGGCGCCGGCGAGGCTGTCGCGCTGCTGACCTGGGTCGACCAGCTCCTCGGCGAGCGCCTCGAAGCCCGGTACCCCGGCATCCGCTCCCGTATCCGTCACGAGGCGCGCGTGCGCGTGTTCGAGCCGTTCACGCGCCGTCGCGACTGGCACTGGCTCGGGCTCGACGGCGACGTGCACAACTGGAACCCCTGGATCCACGGCAACGTGCTGCTCGCGGCGCTGCGTCTGCTCGACCGGCCCGACGAGGCCGACGAACGCGCGGCGATCGTCGCGCTCGCGATCGAGGGCATCGACCGCTACGTCTCGGTGCTGCCGGCGGACGGTGCGATCGACGAGGGCTACGCGTACTGGTGGAACGGCGCCTGCCGCGCGCTCGAGGCGCTCGACCTCGTGCGCCACGCGACCGGCGGCGTGCTCGACGCCTCGGGCATCCCCGCGCTGCGCGAGACCGTCGCGTTCCCCCACCGGATGCACCTCGGCGGCGACTGGTACCTCAACCTCGCCGACGGGCAGGCCCGCGTCTCGGCCGTGCAGCCGTGGCACGCACTGCACCGTGCGGCGCGGAGCGTGCAGGACCCGGATGCCGCGGCCCACGCCGCAGCCCACCGCATCGCCGGCACCCCCGCCGCGACCGAGCACGAGGGCTTCGGCCGGCTGCTGCGGGGCATCACCGACCCGGTGTGGGTGGACGCGGCCGAGGCGACGTCGCCCTTCCCGCGCGACGTGTGGCTGCCGTCGACCGAAGTCCTGCTCGCGCGCGAGCACGGCGGCACGCGCCGCGGACTGACCCTCGCCGTCAAGGGCGGACACAACGGCGAGCACCACAACCACAACGACGTGGGCTCGTTCGTGGTCGCGTCCGACGGCGTGCCCGTGATCGTCGACGCCGGTCGTCCGACGTACACGCTGCAGACCTTCGGGCCCGATCGCTACGACATCTGGACGATGCAGAGCGGCTGGCACAACGTGCCCGTGATCGGCGGCGTCGAGCAGAGCCCCGGCGCCGGGTTCGCGGCATCCGATGTCGAGGTCTCACTCGGCGACGATGTGGCCGCGTTCGCACTGGACCTCGCCGGCGCGTACCCCGCGGCGGCCCCGTGGCAGCGCTCGGTACGGCTCGAACGGCCGACGCGCCGCGTGGTGATCGAGGAATCCTGGAGGCCCTCGGTCGTCGACCGAGCAACGCACGACGCAGCTGGGACCTCCTCGCCGGTCGTTGAGCGAGCGAGGAACGAGCGAGACGAAACGCGCCGCGCCGACGGGCACGCCCCCGCCCGCGAAGGTGACGGTGCCGGTGCCACGCAGGTGCGGATGCTGCTGGCCGGCGACGTGCGCCAGGATGCGGCATCCGTCGTGGTCACCCCGCTCGACGGTGCGGCGCCCGTGCGCATGTCCTGGCCCGAGGGGATCGCGGCCGACCTCGTCGTGCGCGAACTCGACGACCCCGTGCTCTCGAGCGTGTGGGGCACTCGACTCACCCGGCTCGATCTGGACGTGACGACACGCGACAGCGTCACCGTCACGGTAGAACTGGAACCGACGAACCCGGAGGACGCCCGATGACCGACCAGACACCGGCACTGCTGGCCGCCGAGCGGCGGGCGCACGTGCTGGCGACGCTCGAGCGCGACGGCGCGGTGCGGGTCGCGCAGCTGATGGACGAACTCGGCGTCGCCCCGGTGACCCTCCGGCGGGATCTCGCGCAGATGGAGCGCGAAGGGCTGCTCGTGCGCGTGCACGGCGGCGCGGTTCCCGCTGCCGGCGCCTTCGACGACGTCGAGCCGGGGCATCCGCTCTCCGCCGCTCGCGCCGGATCGATCGCGATGCTCGTGCCGTCGCTGAGCTTCTACTGGCCGAGCGTCGTGCGCGGCGCCGAGACCGAGGCCACCCGTCACGGCCTGCGCGTGGTCCTGCGGGGCGCCTCGTACGAATTGCAGGACGAGCGACCGGTGCTCGACCGTCTCGTGCATGCCGACGGCGTGCGCGGGCTCGTGGTCGCGCCCAACACCGACACCCCGCACGCGCAGGACGTGGTGCAGTGGCTGGCGGACTGCGGCGTGCCCAACGTGCTCGTCGAGCGCGACGCCGTGGTGCTGCCGGACGGCAGCCCCGTCGAGAACGTCACCACCGATCACGCCCTCGGAGCGGTGCTCGCCGCGCGCCACCTCGCCGCCCTGGGTCATCGCCGGGTGGGTCTGATCATCGCCCGGGATTCGCCGACGTCGCGCAAGATCGCCGCCGGATGGCAGGCCGCCTGCATCGAGCTCGGCCTCACGCCGTCCGATCACTTCGAGACGAGCCTGCCGCCGCGCACCAGCCCGGACTTCTCGGCCGTGGTCGACGCGACGCTCGACGCGGCGCTGGCGAACTCGGTCACCGCGATCCTCGTGCACTCCGACCCCGAGGCGATGGCCTTCGTCGACCTCGCCCTCAACCGCGGCATCTCGGTGCCCGGCGACCTGTCGGTCGTCGCCTACGACGACGAGGTGGCCGAGCTGTTCACCCCGGCGCTCACCGCGGTCAGCCCGCCGCGCAACTCGGTCGGGCGCGCGGCGGTCGACCTCCTGGCGCGGCGCATCGAGGATCCGACCCGGCCCGTCCACCGCGTCGTGCTGAACCCGACGCTCAACGTGCGCGGCTCCACCGCCCCGCCCCGCACGCCCGGAAGCGCGAAAGGCTAGATCTCCGCACGCGGAATACGGATGCCGCGACCCGGTGTCGCGGCATCCTCCCGTGCCGTCGGCCGGCGCCTGCCGGCAGCCGCCCGGGGCGGTCAGCCGGCGAGTGCTGCCGCGCGCCAGTCCGTGAGCACCCGCGCGGCGGCACGCGTGTGCGACCACGGCATCTCCGGCACTTCGAGCCGGCCCTCGGCCAGGGCGAGCGACAAGGCATCGGCCTCGGCCGCCATGGGCTGCACGACGGCCACCTCGATCACCTGCTCCTCGCCGTCACGGCGGCGCACGGTGAACGTCGACGGGCTCTCGGTGCGGCTGCCCCAGGCGTTCGGGAGCACGACGTCGGCCGCGGCGAACCGCAGCATGGCCGTGTCGGACAGGTCCTCGATCACCGACGTCGCGATCTGCGCGGTCACGTCTCCGAACGCGATGACGGCGGATGCCGCGCCGTCGACGCCCGACACGAGCTCGGCCTCGAACCGGCGGTAGGCGGGCGCGTCGAGGGGCTGTCCGGCCGCGGCGGCGAGGTCGATCGCCAGGGCGAGCGGATAGCAGCCGACGTCGAGGATCGCCCCACCCGCGAGCGCGGGATCGAACAGCCGCCCCTCGTGTGTCGGCGCCGCGAACCCGAAGGCCCCTTCGACGCGCTCGAGCGCGCCGAGCTCGCCACCCGCCACGAGCTCTCGCAGCGCATCGGCGAACGGCCCGAAGCGCGTCTTGAACGCCTCGAGGAAGGGCCGCTGCGCGCGCTCGGCGGCCGCCAGGATCTGCTCGACCTCCTCCAGCGCGGGGCTGGCCGGCTTCTCGCAGAGCACGGCCTTGCCGGCCTCCAGGGCGCGGATCGCGAGCTCGGCGTGGGTCGTGTGGACGGTTCCCACGTACACCGCGTCCACGTCGTCGCGGGCCAGGATCTCGTCGTAGGTGCCGGATGCCGCGGCACCGTGCTCGGCGGCGAACGACGCCGCGCGCTCGGGTGACGAGCTGCCGACCGCGTGCAGCACGCCGTACCGCGACGCGCGCAGTCCCACGACGAAGTCCCTGCTGATGGCTCCGGGGCCGAGCACGGCCCATCTCGTGTGCACCGTGTTGTCCGCCTGAGTCATGGCCCCGATCGTAGCGAGCCCGCCGGTCGCGCCGCCCGGCCGTGGCATCCGTCCCCGCTCCCGCGCGCCGTCGCACGCCACCGGGCAGCAGACATCCACCGCCCGCCGAAGGGGTCGGGCGCCGCGTCAGGCGATCGGCTCGGCCGCTTCGCGGGCAGCGCGGGCCGAGGAGCGCACCGCGCCGATACTGGCGGCGATGACCAGGGCGATGCCGGCGATCTCGAGCCCGGTCATATGTTGTCCCAGGAATATGAATCCGGCGAGCGCCGCTGTGGCCGGTGCGAGGCTCATCAGGATCGCGAAGACGGCAGCCGGCAGGCGACGGAGAGCCACCAGCTCGAAGGCGTAGGGGATCGTCGACGAGAGGATGGCGACCGCGGCCCCGAGCGCGACGATCTCGACGCGCAGCAGCGAGGCTCCGGCATCCGCGATTCCGAAGGGAAGCGCGATGATCGCACCGACCGCCATCGCCAGTGCGAGGCCGTCGAGCTTCGGAAACGCCCGCCCCACGCGCGCCGACGCCAGGATGTAGAACGCCCAGCTGGCCGCGGCCCCGAGCGCGAAGAGCACGCCGAGCGGATCGAGGCGGTCCCACCCGCCCCCGCCGAGTGCCAGCACGCCTGCCAGGGCGACAACCGCCCACAGCCACGCCGACGCACGGCGCGCAGCGACGATCGACAGCACGAGGGGTCCGAGCACCTCGATGGTCACCGTCACGCCGAGCGGCAGGCGCTCCAGGGCGAGGTAGAACAGGCCGTTCATCAGCGCGAGCACGAGGCCGAACAGCGCCACCCCGGTCCAATCGGCGCGGGAGTGCCCGCGCAGCCGCGGCCGCGCGATCAGCAGCAGCACGACCGCCGAGAACACCAGGCGCAGCATCACCATGCCGAGCGGACCGACCTCGGGGAACAGCAGCACCGCGATGGAGGCGCCGACCTCCTGGCACGCCAGGCCGGCGATCACCAGCGCGATCGCGGGCGTGCTCCCCGATGCGCCGGCCCGGCTCGCGGCCGCCGTGTTCCCCGTCCCGCCCGAGCCCGCTCCGGCCGTCACTGCGTCGCGGGCGGCGTGCACACCGCCGCGCCGGCGATGGCGTCGTGGTACTGCTCCGGCGTCCAGGGCAGTCCCGCTTCGGGCACCGTCTCACCGGCCGCCGCGGGCGCCTTCGAGGCGATCGCAGCGAGCTCCCACGCGAGGTACTCGCCCACCGCGCCGTCGGCGGCGGAGTTGTTGAGCACGACGGCGACCGCGAGGCCGGTCTCGGGGTCGGCGAAGGCGGCGGTGATGTACCCGGGCACCTTGCCCGCCTGCCCGACGAGGGAACCCGCGATGAGCGCACCACCGCCGGCGGTGTACCAGGAGGGTCCATCGGCGGCGACGGCCACGGGAGCGGCGAACCGGTCGTCGTCCTGGACGAGCGCGCCCGAGGCGAGCGCCTGCACGTAGCGGCCGAGGTCTTCGATGTCGGTGACGGCGCCGGCGTCGGTGAAGCCGCTGCTGGACGACGCGGCCGTGAGGTCGATCGGGGCAGCGCAGTCGAGCGCGCCCTCGGCGTTGTTGACCGACTGCCCGCCCTTCAGCACGCCCTTCGCGGGAAGGTCGCCGAGGGACGTCGCGTCGAGACCGAGAGGGTCGGCGACGTAGGTCTGGATGAGGTCCGCGGCCGACATGTCGGTGGCGCGCTCCAGCGCGAGACCCAGCAGCACGTAGCCGGAATCGGAATCGCGGTACGCCAGACCCGGCTCCGCCGTACGCGGCTGACCGAGCCCGAAGCTCGCGAGGTAGCGCGGATCCCAGTCGCGCGCCGGATTGGTGATCCACGACGAGTACAGCTGGCCCGCGTACGAGCCGATGCCCGACGTGCCGTCGCAGAGCTCGAGCAGGGTGACGTCGGCGAGGTCGGGGACTCCCGAGACGTATTCCGTGACGCTGTCGTCGAGGTCGACCTTGCCCTCCGCGGCGACCTTGAACAGCACATCGCAGGTCATCGCCCGGGTCATCTTGCCCGCACGGAACGCGAGGTCAGCGGTCACGTCTCCGCCGCCGTCCGGCCGCTGCGTGCCGAGACCGGCGACCCAGCTGCCGCTCCACGGGGCCCAGACGCCCACGATGGCCCCGGACGACCCCGTGGTGCCCATCGCGTGGGTGACGGCATCCGTCAACCGCTGGACCGTCTCGTCGGGAAGGGATGCCGCGGCCTGGGGCGGCAGATCGGGCTCGACGTCGCCGCCGAACGAGCACCCTGCGAGCAGAAGAGCGGACGCGACGGCACCGGCGATGACCGCGATGGCGCGGCGACGTGTAGACCGGGTCCGCATTCTCACCCCCCGACGATCGTGCAATGCATTCAAACACACCCCGGCGGCTTGCCGTGCACGGCGATCCGTAGGCTGAGAGCATGACGCACCTCTTCGACGACGACGCACTGGCAGGCGTGCTCGGCCACATGAACGGCGACCACGGTGATGACAATCTTCTGATCGCCCGCGCTTTCGCCGCAGATGCGGGCATCGAGCATGCCGAGGTCACCGCGTCGATCATGACGGGGTTCGACGGCGATCGCGGCGTCTGGCAGGCGACGCTCGCCGATGGTTCCACGGCCGAGGTCGCCCTTCCGTGGCCGTCCGGTCCGATCTCGGAGCGTCGCGAGGTGCGCCGCGAGATCGTCGCACTCTACGACGAGGCGTGCCGACGACTCGACCTCGAACCGCGACCGCACGCCTAGAGCGGCCCCAGCCCGAAAAACTGGGTAGTTAGGTGTGCCTTATCTTCAGTTACCATGAAGGTATGAGCGACCCGATTCCGTTCTCCACCGCCCTGCGCGAGCGTTCGAGCAGCTCGCACTCTTCGAGCGAGCACTCCGGTTTCATGGCCGACCTCATGAAGGGGGAGGGCACGCGCGAGGACTACGTCGCGCTGGTCGCCCAGCACTGGTTCATCTACGAGGCGCTGGAACGCACCGCCGGTCAGATGCGCAACGATCCCGTCGCAGCGGTCTTCATCAGCGACAAGCTCACGCGCCTTCCCGCGCTGGAGGCCGACCTCGAGTTCCTCGTCGGTCCCGACTGGCGCGAGCGGATCCAGCCGCTGCCCACCACGCAGCGCTACGTCGATCGCATCGACGAGGTCGGGGCGACGTGGGCGGGCGGCTTCGTCGCACACCACTACACCCGCTACCTCGGCGACCTGTCGGGCGGCCAGTTCATCGGCCGGCTGATGGCCCGCCGCTTCGGGTTCCAGACCAACGGCATCGGCTTCTACCTCTTCGACGACATCGCCGACCCGAAGGGCTTCAAGGACGTCTACCGCGAGCAGCTCGACGCCGCCCCGTGGGATGCCGCGGAGCAGGAGCGCGTGATCGACGAGGTGCTCCTCGCCTACCGCTTCAACACCGACCTTTTCGAGGACCTCGCCCACGCGAAGGCCGCCCAGGTCGCCTGACCGCCGACGCAAGCGCGCCGCGACCTGGATCGTCAGGATGCCGCGGACCCGCGGACGGCGGACGACATGAATCGCCGCACGTCGGGGTCGACCTGGATGTCGCGCGGTCGCAGGGGGCGCGAGAGGTAGAGCCCGTCGAGCGAGGTCAGCCGCGACAGCGCCACGTACGTCTGCCCGGGCGCGAAGGCCCCCGATCCCAGGTCGATGATCGCGCGGTCGTAGGTCTTGCCCTGCGACTTGTGGATCGTCACCGCCCACGCCAATCGCAGCGGGAACTGGGTGAACTCCGCCACGATGTCGCGCGTGAGCGTCTTCGAGCCCGGGTTGTACGAGTAGCGGTACTTCTCCCAGACCGAGGGCTCGACGTCGAACTCCTCGCCCTCGACGTCGACGCGCACCGTCTCGCCGGCGATGCGGGTGACCGTGCCGATCGTGCCGTTGACCCAGCGCGGCGGCTCACCGAATGAGCCGGTGTCGTTGCGCAGGAACATGACCTGGGCGCCGACCTTCAGCTTGAGCTCGAGATCGGCCGGGTACGCGGCATCCCCTCGTCCGAAGTCGCCGCTCACCTCCGCCATCGCCGTCTGCTCGCGGCCGACCAGCTCGGCGAGGTGCCGACGATTGATGTTGTTGACGATGTCGTTGCGCGTCGCGAGCGTGATGATGGGGTGTTCGCCGTCGACGGGGTCGGGCGGAGTGCGGGCGCCCGTGTCGTTGAGCACCTGGGCGATGTCGGCCGTGACATGCCCGTGGCGCACCGCATTGAGCATCGCCTTGAACGCCGGATCGGACTGCCGGTGGATGTCGACCAGCTCGCGGATGTTCAGCTGGGCGCCGTACGAGCCGACGTCGAGGATGCCGTCCGTCGCCGACTCGCCCACCCAGACCTTGGCGTCGAAGAACCAGAACGAGCGGTAGTGGTCACGCACGTAGCGGAGCTCATCGCCGCGCGGCGGCACGGGCGCCAGCTGGTACGGATCGCCGAACATCACGATCTGCGCGCCGCCGAACGGCTCGGAGCGCCGGCCTCGCGCCTTGCGCAGCGCGCGGTCGATCGCATCCATGAGGTCGGCGTTGACCATGGAGATCTCGTCGATCACCAGCGTGTCGATCGCGTTGAGCAGCTTGCGCGTCGCGTCGGACTGGTCCTCGTCGTGCGCGCCGATGATGCCGAGGGGCAGCTTGAACAGCGAGTGGATCGTCTGCCCCTCGACGTTGAGCGCAGCGACGCCCGTCGGCGCACACACCGCGATCTGCTTGCTCGTGTTCCAGGCCAGGTGCTGCAGCAGGGTCGACTTGCCGGTTCCCGCCCGCCCGGTGACGAAGACGTGCTCGCGCGTGTCTTCGATGAGCCGGAACAGCGCCTCCTGCTCGGCCGACAGCGCGAGGCCGGCAGGAGAAGGCGTTGTGGTCACCGGTTCATGCTAACGAGCGGATGCCGCCTTCCGGCCGTCCGCGCCGTGATCGGTGGAGTGCGCACCGTTGTCCACAGGCGTCTGGGTGCCCACCTCGCTCAGCCCTTGACGGCCCCCGCCATCACGCCGGCCACGAGATGCCTGCCGGCGAGCACGAGGACGAGGAGCAGAGGCAGGGCGACGAGGAAGACCCCGGCCATCACGAGTCCGGTATCCGAGGTGAACGCGCCGCGGAGCTGGGGCACCACCAGCGGCATCGTCAGCTGCGAGCGCATGACGACGGACGGCCAGAAGAAGCTGTTCCACGAGCCGATGAAGGTGAAGAGCGCCAGGGTCGCGGCTGCGGGGCGCGCCGCCGGCAGTGCGATCGACCAGAAGGTGCGGAACATCGAGGCGCCGTCGACCCGTGCGGCTTCGATCAACTCGTACGGCAGCGCTTCCTGCAGGTACTGCGTCATCCAGAACACGCCGAAGGCCCCCACGAGTCCGGGGACGATCAGCGCGAGCAGCGAGTCGATCCAGCCGAAGTCGTTCATCATGATGAACAGGGGGATGGTGCCGACCTGCGCGGGGATGATCAGGGTGGCGAGCACCGCGACGTAGAGCGCCTGACGCCCCGGGAACCGCAGCTTCGCGAAGCTGAAGCCCGCCAGCGTGGAGAAGAAGACCACAGAGGCGCTGACGGCTGCGGCGACGAGCAGGGAGTTGCCGAAGGCCAGCCAGATGCTGAACTGCTCGGAGGCGAAGACCTGGCCGAAGTTCTGCCACAGGGTCGCCGTGGGAAGCCACCGCGGCAGCGTTCCGACCGCGCGCGAGATCTCCGTCGTGCTGGATGAGCCGTACATGGCGGCGGCGTAGAGCGGGAACACCGACAGGACGAAGACGACGGCGAGGATGCCGTAGGTGACCAGCCCGGGGCGGCGGCCCGTGGAACTGTGCGTCGCGACCGGCCGGCCGCGCGCCGCGCGCTTGGCCGCATACCTCGCCGCTCCCCGGCCGGCGGTGTTCTCGATGAGTGCGGTGTTCACAGCGGGGTTCCTTCCATCGCATCGCCGGCGGTTTCGCGTGCGACCGCCGATCGGGTGGGGACGTCGTCCGCGGCCGGACGAGGCCGGCGGCGGCGAGGACTTCGCGGCGCGGCATCCGACGAGGAGATGCGCCGGGTGAGGGCGAAGTTGAGCAGCGAGATGACCAGGATGATGAAGGCGAAGATCCACCCCACGGCCGCTGCCTGCCCGAGCCGGTCCTGCCACTGACCGAAGCCGAGGTTGAAGAGGTAGAGCATGACGGTGGTCCACTGGCTGTCGGTGCCGCCTTGACCGCCGCCGGTGCCGCCGCCGTCGAACAGTCGGGCCTCGTCGAAGATCTCCAGGCCGCCGATCGTCATCGTGAGGATGACGAAGATCAGGGTCGGACGGATGCTCGGGATCGTCACCGAGAAGAACTGGCGGGCGCGCCCTGCGCCGTCGACGGTGGCCGCCTCGTAGAGATCACGTGGCACCGCCTGCATCGCCGCCAGCAGGATGAGGGCGTTGTATCCGGTCCAGCGGAACACCACCATCGAGCCGATCGCGATGTGGGACAGGAACCGGTCCTGGAAGAACGGCGAGCTGCTGTCGGTGAAGAGCCCGAGCGCGTGGAGGTTCGGGACGAGGATGCCGAACTGGCCGAACACCTGGCCGAAGATCATCGACGTCGCGACCGGCATGACGACGAAGGGGATGAGGACGCTCATCCGCCAGAACGTCCGTGCGCGGAGGTTCTGGTCGAGGATCGCCGCGATGAGCAGCGCGAGGATCAGCTGCGGGACGGCGCCCAGCAGGAAGATCGAGACGGTGTTCTCCAGCGAGCGCCAGAACAGCGGCTGCTGCAGCACCCAGGCGAAGTTGTCGAGGCCGACGAACTCACCCATCCCGGCACGTCGGTGCCAGTCGTGGAGCGCGACGACGACGTTGAACAGCAGCGGGAACGCGCCGAACACCGCGAAGAGCAGGAAGAACGGCGAGATGTACAGGTACGGCGAGAGCTTGACGTCCCACCGGGAGAGCCGCTGCCCCCAGCCGAGGCGCCGTACGGGGCGCGGCGCCGCTGAAGTGAGAGCCATCGTCGGCTCCTTCCGTGTTGATGCCATGTCGGGCGGTCGCAGCCCGGCCCGTGCGCGTGCGCAGAACCGGGCTGCGATCGGAGATCAGTCGGCGGTGTCGAAGCCGAGTGCGTCGAACTCGCTCACGACCGAATCCCACGCCTCCTGCGCTGTCGCGCTGCCCGACTCCACGAGCCGGATGCCGTCGGTGACGAGGGTCTGGATACCCGCGAAGTTCTCACCGCGGTAGCCGCCCGCTGCGGCATCCCCCGCGGCTGCCGCCAGGTCACCGTAGATCTGCCCCAGGCGCTGGCCGCCGAAGAACTCGTTCTCGGTCTCGGCGATGTCGGGGCTGGCGATGGCCTCCAGCTGCGACGGGAACTGGCCGGTGGTGTGGAACCACTGGACGGCCGCCTCGGGGGAGGTCAGGTAGTCGGCGAGCTTGACGGCCCACGCGGTGTTCTCGCCGGTGGCCGGCACCGAGAAGAACGAGCCGCCCCAGTTGCCTCCGCCATCGGGGAAGGTGCTCGACACGCGCCAGCCGGGCACGCCGTCGGCGTTCTCGGCGATGATGCCGGCCATCCAGGCGGGGGTGACCACAGTCGCCCACTGGCGGTTCTGGAAGCCCGCTCCCCAATCGGCGTGGCCGATCGGGATGCCGGCGGAGATGCCGTCCTCCGCCGCCTCGGCGAACATCATGAAGAGCTCTTTGATCTGGGCGTTGTCGGCCATGTTGTACGGCTTGCCCGATTCGGGGTCCTCGAACGCGTCGGGCAGGAGGTTGACCGCGGCCTGGAACGCGCTGGAGAGCGAGTCGATGTAGTAGTTGTCGGCGGTCGCGACGTACTCGCGGCCCGCGTCGAGGAACGACTGCCACGATGCGGCGTCACCCCCGATGAACTCACCGAACGAGTCGGCGTCGGTCGCACCCCCCGCCGCAGCCATCATCTCTTCGTTGTAGGCGACGCCCAGCGGCCCGATGTCGGTGCCGTATCCGGTGATGACGCCGTCGACGGACCCCTGCGTGACCTTCCAGTCCACCCAGCGATCGGGGATCTCGGGCAGCTCCACCCAGTCCTCGGGAACCGCCATCATCTCGGTCCACCAGTCCAGCTCGATCAGATGCACGTCCGACAGACCGGCACCGTCAGACGACAGCCCGTTGCGCAGCACCGTCTGCGCGGCGGCGCCGTCGGGGAACGAATCCACGACGACCTCGATCCCGTACTCGTCCTCGAAGGACGCGAGGAGCTCGGGCGGGAAGTCCATCCATGCCGCGACGGTCAGCTTGTCCGGCTTGTTCTCGTCGGTCGCTTCGCCGGCGTTGCTGCCGGCCGCGCCGCCTCCCCCGCAGGAGGTGAGAGCGAGGGCGGCCAGGGCCGCCGAGGCGACGACCGCCCCGGCGCGTGTGGTCATTTTCATCATGGATCCTTTCGTGACGTCGTTGTACGCGGATGTCGTGGGTCAGGGAGTGGTTCGTGAGATCGACATGACGGCCCACGGCGCCAGGGCGATGTCGATCGCGAGGACGCCGTCGGCGTGGACCGTGAGCGAGCGGCGGTCGAGGCCGTCGGCGATCGCCGTGAGATCGGCGACCTGCGCCAGGCTGAGGTTGAGGGGCTCGCCGAGCTGGTGCCACGCCTCTGCGACGTTGCCGTGCTCCTGGTCGAGGATCTCGACGGTGTACGCGTCGCCGGGCACGAGTCCCGCGACCGTGTGCGCGATACGGCGCGTCGGGCCTTCGCCCGCCAGACGGTGCGTCTGCGCATACCGGGTGGCACCGCCGACTGAGCGCGTGCCCATCGATTCCGGATAGTTGAAGAACACGGCGGCGACCGCATCCTCAGCCGTTCGCGTGATGATGCCGTGATCGGTCTGCAGGGCGATGCGATCCCCGAGCCGGTTCAGCGCGGCCATGGCGTGGAACGTCGGCTTGTGGATGCCCTGCTCATTGACGAAGCCGAAACCGCCGTGGAACGGGCCGATGCCGCCTCCGCCCTCTTCGAAGACGTCGGTGAACGTCCAGTACGAGATGGAGTCCGCGAGGCTGTGGCACTGCAGAAGGGCACGTGCGATGTACGCCGCGGCGTACACGGTGTCGTGCATGTGGTCGCGGCTGGACGGCGACGTGGACCACTCGGTGACGTGGAGCTCGGCTTCGGGATAGGGGGAGTCGGCGATCACACGGCGCATGACCTCGAGGTCGTTCCGCGTCGCGTCGCGGTCGCGGCTGATCGACTGACCGACGCCCTGCGTGTCGAAGGCGTAGTCGGTCGGGTACAGGTGTGTGGAGAGGAAGTCCAGCGGAAGGTCGCGTTCGGCGCAGTAGGCGATGAGCTCGTGAATCCACACCGGCTTCCACGGCAGTGCGTCGGGGTCCGCCGCTTCCGCCGTGGCGGCCTCGACCGACCTGTCGTGGTATTCGCCGTCATAGCGCGAATCGGGCACGAAGACCGATGACGAAGGACCGCCGACCTTCAGCTCGGGATCGATCGCCTTGAGCGCCTTCGCGGTCGCCTCGTACAGCTGGAAGTACTCGGTGCGTGTGCCCGTCCAGAAGTGCGGGACGAGATTCGGCTCGTTCCAGACCTCGAACGGCCAGGTGCGCACCTCGTCGATGCCGTACCGCTCGATCCAGTGCTCGACGGTCGCGGTGACGAGGTCGACCCACGCCCCCATATCGGTGGGAGGGCTGCAGTGAGCCTTCCACCAGAACAGCGTCTCGGTCTGCGTCGCGAGCTCGCGAGGCATGAAACCCAGCTCGACGAACGGGCGGGCGCCGGTGGCCAGGATGGCGTCGAAGACCTTGTCGACGTAGGCGAACGTGTACACGGGCCGCGCCAGCGGCGTCGGTGGGCCGAAGCCGCCGCCATTCGACGCCCGGTACACGAACATGTCGTCGTGGAAGAGTCCGTGGAAGCGGACGTAGCGCGCGCCCAGCGTTCCCACGGCTTCCTGGAAATGGCTCTGCCAGTCGGCACGCAGCGCCTCGTTGGCGCGGCCCGCCCCGACGCACACGCTCCACACGTGATGCAACGGCGCCTCCGCGGAGGATCGGCCGTCTACGGTGAAAGCGGGCGACGTATCGACGGACAAGGACGACCTCCGTTGGTCATGGTCGAATGGTTCGAATCGGTTGCGAAAATGTTTCGCAACGTGTTACGCTTGTCAGGCTAGACAATGACGGCACAGCTGTCAATTCTTCGTTCGCTCTCGAGGCTGCATGAGGTCGCTGATGGTGCACCAGATCGAAACTTGTTCGAGACTCCGGAGTCGTCGGTGAGCGGGCCCGTGGCCCCTCGCGCCACGCTGGCGGACGTCGCAACGGCTGTCGGGGTATCCCGGGCGACCGTCTCCAAAGCGCTGAACGGCCGCGGCGACATCTCCGACGAGACGCGTGAGCGCGTGCTCGCCGCAGTGGCCGAGCTCGGCTACCGGCCGACGACCGGCCTCGCACAGGGGTCACGCCGCCGTTCGATCGCGGTCGTCTTCGACATCCCGGCATCGCCCTACATCGTCGGCGTGCTCCAGGGCGTGCTCGCCGCGACGACCGAGTCCGGTGCGGATCTGCTCACGCGTCTGGCACCTGACCGCTCCTCGCGCACCCAGCGGGCGGTGGCCCGCGAGTGGATCGCGGAGCAGCAGGCGTCGGGCGTCGTCGGCGTCATCGGGCTGACGCTCTCCCGCCCGGACGGACTGCTCGAGGCGGCAAGCAACGCGAACCTGCCGTTCGTGATGGTCGACCCGGTCGACGCGCACCATCCTCAGATGGTGAGCGTGGGGTCGAGCAACTGGGCCGGGGCGCGCACCGGCGCCGAGCACCTGCTCGGACTCGGGCACCGCCGCATCGCGTGGATCGGCGGTCCCGAGACGTCGGATGCGGCTCGCGACCGGCTGTACGGCTACCAGGCCGCGCTCGACGCCTCAGGGGTGGAGATCGATCCGGCGCTGATCCGTTCCGGGCAGTTCGCCATCGCCACGGGCGCGGAGTTCGCGCGGGAGATGCTCACCTCCGCGCACCCCCCGACCGCGATCATGACCGGTGATGACGAGATCGCCGTCGGCGTTCTCGCGACCGCGCACGAGCTCGGCGTCGCCGTGCCGGAGGATCTCAGCGTGATGGGCTTCGACGACACTCCGCAGGCGGCGTGGACGACGCCTCCGCTCACCACTGTTCACCAGCATCTCGAGGGCATGGGCGCCATGGCCGTGCAGACGATCCTGGTCATGGCGGATGGACACCAGCCCTCGTCGCCGCACGTCGAACTCGCGACCTCGCTGATGGTGCGGGACAGCACCGCGACCGCCCCTTGAGACGCGCGCCCGGCGAACGCCGGGGGAGCCGATCATGGCCTAAGCGAACGAGCGCCACCCGAACCCAAGAGACGGGGAGTCCCAATGTTGCCGTCCACAGCGGCCTCCCGGCGAGTCTTTCCTAGACTGGCCGGGTGGACCAGGGGGCAGTGGACACGGAATCCGGTCGCGCGAGCGCGCCTCCGGCCGCCGCGCCGACCCCGGTGCCCGGCTCCGACGCCGCCGAGCAACCGCTGATCCAGCCCCCGCGCAAGCCGCGCGGGCGCGGTCGCCTCGCCCTCGACCTCTCACTCCTCGGCCTCGTCGGCGTCCTGCTGATCGGCGCGGTGTTCGCCGCGTGGGGGGTGATCGAACGCCAGTTCTACAGCCCCGCCGCCTTCGTCGTGCGCTACGTCGACCTCCTCGCGGACGGGCGCGCGGCCGACGCGCTGACCGTGCCGGGCGTGGACGTGACCTCGGCTGAGCTCGACGCCGCCGGGCTTCCCCCCACGGCCTCCGAAGCACTGCTGCGCAGCGCCGCGCTCGCCCCGATCAGCGACGTGGAGGTCGTGTCCCAGGAACAGGACGGCGACATCACCCGCGTGACCATCGCGTACCGGGCCGGCGGCTACGAGGGTCGCACGACGTTCGCCGTGGAGCGCGACGGCTCGATCGGCCTGGCCCCGACCTGGCGCTTCGCGAAGAGCCCCCTCGCCGTCATGAACCTGGGCGTCAGCGGCTCCATGGCGTTCGATGTGAACGGCTTCGAGATCGACAAGCGTCAGGTCTCACCGGACGGAGCGGATGCCGACCCCGCCGCACCGGTCTCGCTGCTGGTCTTCTCGCCAGGGCTGTACTCGGTGTCGGTCGACACGGCGATTGCCAGCACCCCGGGCGTGGCGGTGCTGTCGGACAGCCCGTTTCGCGCGATCCCCGTGAACGTGCAGGCGCAGCCCACCGAGAAGTTCCTGAGCGTGGTGCAGGAGAAGGTCGAGGAGTTCCTCACCGCGTGCGCGACCCAGGAGGTGCTGCAGCCGACGGCCTGCCCCTTCGGCTTCTTCGTGCAGGACCGCATCGCCTCGCTGCCCAAGTGGTCGATCGTGCAGCAGCCGACGGTCGCCGTCGAGCCCGACGGCGCGCATTGGTCGATCCTCGCCGCCGACGCCGTCGCGCACATCGACGTCGACATCCGGTCGATCTTCGACGGCCGGGTGCGGCCGCTCAGCGAGGATGTGCCGTTCATCGTCAAGGGCACGATCACGGTCCAGCCGGACGGCACCGCGTCGATCGTCGTGACGGGTCCCGACACCAACTGACCCGCCCAGCCATCCACGGCGGGGCATGAGACTCTCCGCGGGCACGGTGGGAAGTGCATCACCCGCGCACCCCGGCCCGCCGTTGTGCGCGTCAGCCGCCGGCGCGGGCGTCCCGTTCGGCGAGCGCCGCCAGTCGGGCGTTGTACTCCTCCAGCTCGGCGTCGCCGGTCCGGTCGGCGTGGCGGTCGCGGCGCTTCGTCTCACGGTCGTCGCTGCGGCTCCATTGGATCGCGACGGTGATGGCGAGGATGAGCGTCGGGATCTCGCCGATCGACCAGGCGATGCCGCCGCCGGTGTACTGGTCCTCGAGCGGCGTGGCCCCCCACGTGCGGCCCATCGAGCCGAACCACTCGGCGATCATGAGGCCCTCCTGCATCATGATCGCGATGCCGAAGAACGCGTGCATCGCCATCACGCCGATCAGCAGCACCAATCGGCCGGGGTACGGCAGGCGGTACGGCACCGGGTCGATGCCGATGAGGCTCATCACGAAGAGGTACCCCGTGATGAGGAAGTGCGTGATCATCCACTCGTGTCCGAGGTGGTCGTACAGCGACCAGCGGAACAGCTCGGTGTAGTAGAACACCCAGAGCGAGCCCACGAACAGACCGGCGGCGACGAACGGGTTCGTCAGCACGCGGGCGACCGGCGAATGCACCGCCCAGAGGATCCACTCGCGGCCGCCGCGCGTGCCGTCGTCGCGCTTGCGGATCGCTCGCGCCGCGAGCGTGATGGGCGCTCCCGGCACGAGCAGCAGCGGGATGGCCATGGTCAGCAGCATGTGCCCGACCATGTGCATGCTGAACAGGTAGTCCTGGTAGACGTTGATGACGCCGCCGGTGACCCACACCAGCAGCAGCCAGCCCGCGATCCACATGATCGTGCGGTACAGCGGCCACGTGTCACCGCGGCGGCGCAGGCGCCACACTCCCACGAGGTAGAAGAAGACCGCGAACCCCGCGATGACGGCCCACAGGAGGTCGATGTTCCACGAGGTGAGCCAGCGGTCGAGGGTCAGCTCGGGCGGAAGCGGCGCGTCGGTCAGGCGCTGTGCGGGGGTGGGCGTCTCCGGGATCAGCGCCTCCACCGGCGGAGGCGTGCGGGCGAGCGCGGCAGCGGCCCCGCTCGCGACGCCCATCAGCACGAGTTCGAAGCCGACGAGGGTCCAGAACGAGCGGGCGGCCCGGTCGGTGTCGCGCATGCGACCGATCAGCCGCGTGCGGTACCAGGCGCCGAACAGCCCCAGCGCGATCAGCGCGAGCACCTTCACGCCGAGGATCACCCCGTACGGCGACAGCAGCGCCGACCAGTCGCGCAGACCGATCGCGGCGCGCACCGTACCCGACACGGCGACCACCGCGAAGGCGGCGAGCGCGATGCTCGAGTAGCGCGCGACGGTCGCGGCGCTGTCGTCGCGCGATTGCAGCGGCCGGACGATCACCACGAGCAGCAGCCCGCCGAGCCACACCGCCGCCGCGATGATGTGCAGGATCAGCGCCGTCATCGCCTCGTGGTGGAACGCCTCTTCGCCGGAGTGGCCCTGCGTGCCCATCGGAACGAGGGATGCCGTGGCCAGGAGCGCCACGAAGAAGGTCGCGGTCCACGACCTCACGGCGAAGGTCAGAACGGTCAGCGCGGCGCCGGCGAGGGTCGTGATCAGCCACGTGCGGCCGACCTCGGTCTCGACGATGTAGCGACCCAGCTGGGCCCCGAACTCGGGACCCATGCTGATGACGGGGTTGAACGCATCGATGAACGTCAGGAAACCGGTCGCGGCGGCCGCCATCGTGAACACGGCCGCGGAGATCGACGCGGTGTCCAGAGCGATGTCGAAGGCGCGGTCTCCCGCCCGCAGCGTGAAAAGGGCAGTGACGAGTGCTCCGACCATGCCGGCGGCCGAGAGGTTGACGACGAGCTTCGCCGTCGGGAGGCCCCATCGGACGAACGGTCCGGGATCGGCGATCGCCAGAGGCGCCGCACCGCCCCCGAACGCCAGTGCCCACACCATCACCGCGCACGCGGCCACGACGAGGAGTGCCGGCCCGGCGGCCCGCAGAACACGAGGATCACCCAGGAACCCGGCAGCTCCGCGCGGCGCGTCGACGCCGGGCGAAGAAGGGGTGGGGATCACGTCACAAGCCTACGTTGCGCGGCGTCTGGGGCGTTTCGCCTCGTGACTGAGCGGAGCGGGATGAAACGCGGCGTGCGCAGACAGCAGGAGAGGGGATGCCGCGGGTCGCGGCATCCCCTCTCCGGAGGTCTGTGTCGGTATTACTTGACGGCAGCCTTGAGCTTCGAGCCTGCGGTGACCTTGACGCGCTTGCCCGCGGGGATCTTGATCTCCTCGCCCGTCTGCGGGTTGCGGCCGGTGCGAGCCGACGTGGCAACCTGCTCGAACGCGATCCAGCCCGGGATGGCGACCTTGCTGCCGGCTGCGACCGCCTCGGAGACGGTGGAGAAGAGGGAGTCCAGCACGCCCGAGACGGCCGACTGGCTCTGGCCGGTCGCGCTGGCGATGCTCGCGACGAGTTCGGTCTTGGTGATGGTCTTGTCGGCCATGTGGTATGTCCTCCAAAGACGACGGATGCCGCCTTGTCATTGCTGGGACCGGACGGCTTCGCCCCCCGGCTGGTCGGTTCGACCGGGACCGAATGTACCCGACATGGCGCAGAGATCCGCGTATTTTCGCGGATTTCCGAGGTTTTGGACCGCGTGTCGTGTGATTGGTGTGACTGATGGGGCTGATGTGACGCGATCGTCAGCCCACGCTCAGCTTCGGTGACTCGCGATGAGCTCGCGCGCGGTGCGCGCGAAGGCGGGACCGACGCGGTCCTGCCCGTCGAGGTAGCCGCCGACCAGGGCGGCATCCCGCAACAGCACGAGGGAGGCCGCGACCGCCTCGGGATCCCGCAGCCGCGCGCCCTCGGCGAGCTGGCGGAGCGTGGCCCGGAACCACTCGCGGTGCTCGGCGATCAGGTCGCGCACCGGTCCTTCGTCGGGATACTCGGCCGCCGCGTTGATGAAGGGGCACCCGCGCGTGTGCCGCTGCCGGATGTCCTGCTCGATGCCGGCCACGACGAGGTCGAGCAGCACGCCGGGGTCGGCCGATGCGGCCGCCGCCTGGGCGAAGAGGGCACGCAGCCCTTGATCCTCGCCCTCGAGGTAGGCGAGCACGAGACCCTCCTTGCCGGCGAACTGCTTGTACATCGTGGCACGGGTCACGCCCGCCTCTTCGATGATGCGGTCGACGCCGACGGAGTGGATTCCCTCGTTGTAGAAGAGGTCGGTCGCCGCCTGCAGAAGTCGCTCGCGGGCGGGCGACGGACGATGTGCCGCGGTCCGCGCGGCGACGGTGGTGCTCATGGATCCCCCTCCAGTCCTCCATCGTGCCATCGTTTCCGCCCGCTGACCGGGCATGGAGGCGACGTCCCGAATCGGGGTCCGGAATCTTTTCGAGATTTTCTAGGAATAGTCTTGCACAGATAGAACGTTCGGTCTACTGTCGGTGACATCAGCTGGATCGCAGCAGGATCCGCACCTGAGACCACACAGAACCCACCGCACCACCGCACCCAAGGAGCACGAAATGGCCGCCACGACCAAGACCCCGATCGTCCTCATCCACGGACTCTGGATGACCCCCAAGAGCTGGGACACGTGGGCCGAGCGCTTCCGCGCCGCCGGCCACCAGGTCATCGTCCCCGGCTGGCCTGGGATCGATGACCGCACGGTCGCCGACATCCGCAGCAACCCGGCGGCGCTGAAGGGGATCGGCCTGAAGCAGATCGCCGACAATTACGAGCGCATCATCCGCGAGCTTCCCGAGAAGCCGATCATCATGGGCCACTCCTTCGGGGGCGTCCTCACCCAGATGCTCGCCGACCGCGGCCTCGGTGTCGCCTACGTCGGCGTCGCCCCCGGGCAGACTGCCGGCGTCACGGCCCTTCCCCTCTCGACGCTGTGGACCGGCACACCGATCCTCTCGAATCCGTTCGACAAGAACGGCGCCAAGCCGCTCTCGAAGCGCCATTTCCACTTCACCTTCGGCAACGACCTGCCTCGCGCGGAGTCCGACAAGCTGTGGGAGGAGTTCGCGGTGAACTCCTACAACCGGGTCTTCTTCGAGGGCGTGCTTTCGGTGCTGAACGAGAAGGGCGGAGTCACCCACGTCGAATACGGCCGCACGGACCGCGCACCGCTCCTCGTCGTCACCGGCGAGATCGACCACGTCGTGCCGCCGGCGATCGGCGAGGCGATCGTGAAGAAGTACAAGGCGTCGGGCAGCCCTGCCGTCGTCGAGTACAAGACCTACCCGGGTCGCACCCACCGCCTGGTGAGCCAGGACGGCTGGGAGGAGATCGCCGACTACGCCCTCGAGTGGGCCACGACGCACCAGGTGCGCGAGACGGAGCAGGCTCCCGAGACGGAGGCGGCGCAGTAGCCGGATGCCCCGCCCCGGCGCCGAAGGGACACCACTTCGCCGCTGAGCCCCCACACCGGGTGGTGGCTCAGCGGTCGAGTGGTGCCTCGGCCCGTATCAGCGGTGGGATGCAGAGGCCCGCGGCTCGTGAGAGCCCGGGCCTCGATCGCGTCAGCCGTGCAGGCGGCGGAGGGCCGCGACGACGTCGTCATGCCAGCGTCGCGCGGCGGGCAGGGCGCCCGAGAAGATCGGGGTGTCGTGCGTCACGCCCTGATACCGCACGACGCTGGCGTCGACGCCGGCCCTGCGCAGTGCCGCCCCATACGCCTCGCCGTCGCCGCGCAGCGGGTCGTACTCCGCCGTGAGGATCACCGCCGGCGGCAGGCCCCCGTGCGAGTCGGCGAGAAGGGGCGACGCATAGGGCTCGCGCCCGTGGCGCGGATCCGCGAGATAGGTGCGTGCCACCGAGCGCAGCTCTCGCAGGGCGATGAATCGCGGGATGCCGAGGGCCCGGGTGGCGCGCAGATCGAGGTGGCCGCCCGTGAGGTCGACGACCGGCACCTCGAGCACCTGCAGCCGGAGGGGGCGTCCGCCGCGGTCGCGATTGACCAGCGTCACCGCTGCGGCGAGATTCGCGCCGGCCGAGGTGCCCGCCACGCCGATGCGGCGGGGGTCGATGCCGAGCTCGCCGGCGGACTCGAACAGCCACTCGAGCGCCGCATGCGCCTGCTCGATCGCCACCGGATACGGGTGCTCGGGCGCGAGCGCGTAGTCGACCGCGGCGATCGCGACGCCGGCGTCGTGCACGCGACGCCGGTTCGCGGCATCCGTCGTGGGATACCCGATGCCGCCGATGCGGAAGGCGCCCCCGAAGAACGACAGCACGCCCGGCACGCCCTGCGCCGGAGGGTCGTCGGGATCCGGGTGGTAGACGCGCACCCGCACGTCAGGGTGGCCGGGCACTGCGACGACGTGCTCGGTGGTGCGGATCCTCGGTCCGGCGAGACCCACCTTGTGCAGCTCGCGCCGGTCCCACGCGAGGGCGGCCTGGCGGTGCCGCGCACGGGCGCGGGCGTGCGGCCCGAGAGCCGGCTCCGGTTCGGAGGATGCCGCGGCGACCGCGTCCTGCGGCGGCGCAGCGGAGGCCGGCGTGGCGCCGCCTCCCATGCCGGTCATCGCCGCCGGCCCCTTGGCGAACGGCCACAGCGCGCTCAGCCGCGAGCGCACCGAGCCCAGCGCCTTGTTGAAGAGGTGCTTGCGGTGCACACGCAGGCGCTCCTCGAAGAACGGATCGAGATCCACCGGTCCTCCCCTGTCGACGGTTCAGAGCATAGAGCGGCGCCGAGCCGCACGCGCCGGGCTTGACGCCGGCCGATCGTGTGCCCTCGCGCCCTCCGGCGCGGCGTTGCGACGCCCGAGACAGGGGATTCCCGCCGAGACCGAGGGCGGCGTCCCCGGTCTCGGCAGAAGTCCCCTGTCTCGCCGAGCAGACGGTGCCCGGGCGGGCCGGGGAACGCGAGAAGGCCCGGAGTTCCGAGGAACTCCGGGCCTTCCGGCTGCGGTCTCAGCGACCGGGAATGCTTACCAGCTCGACTTGGTCACGCCGGGCAGCTCGCCACGGTGCGCCATGTCACGGAAGCGGACACGCGAGATGCCGAACTTCGTGAGGACACCGCGGGGGCGACCGTCGATGACGTCGCGCGAACGCACGCGCACGGGCGAGGCGTTGCGGGGCAGCTTCTGCAGGCCCACGCGAGCGGCTTCGCGCTCCTCGTCGGTGGACGTCGGCGAGACGAGCGCCTTCTTCAGCTCGGCGCGCTTGGCGGCGTAGCGGTCGACGACCACCTTGCGCTGCTCGTTGCGCGCGATCTTGCTCTTCTTAGCCATGGATCAACGCTCCTCTCGGAATTCGACGTGCTTGCGGACGACCGGGTCGTACTTCTTCAGCACGATGCGGTCGGGGTTGTTGCGGCGGTTCTTGCGCGTGACGTAGGTGTAACCCGTGCCCGCGGTCGAACGCAGCTTGATGATCGGACGGACGTCCTGTGCCTTCTTGGCCATCAGAGCTTCACACCCTTCGCCTGGAGGTCACGGACGACCGACTCGATGCCGCGAGCGTCGATCACCTTGATGCCCTTGGCCGACACGTTGAGCTTGATGTTGCGACCCAGCGACGGAACGAAGTAGGTCTTCTTCTGCACGTTCGGGTCGAAGCGGCGCTTCGTCCGGCGGTGCGAGTGCGAGATGTTGTGACCGAAGCCGGGAACTGCTCCAGTCACCTGGCACACTGCTGCCATAGTGATGTCTCCTTAGTACCGTGGAGCCGGACGGCCCCACCCAAGATCCCTTGTCTGCACCCCGCGTTCGATCCGGCCGGTGAAGGCCCTGATCTGAGAGGGATGCGAACTGCGTGCTGGAGTGCGCGCAGACAAAGAGCAAGTCTAGCACGCACCGAGTCTCGGCCCCGACGGGCACCGACTCCACCGTGCGCACGGGCGGTCGGCTCGCATTTCCGAGCGCCGTTCGACGTATTCCCGTGCCGGAATCCATCCTGACAGGTCGTCCAACGATAGCCTTCTGCACGACGGCGGCCCCTGCGGTTGTCTACAAACTCTCCCGCGCGTGATTCCCGCAGGTGGAGCATGTTCGTCATTCCAGCGCGGGAGAGGACGACACGATGACTGAGCCGCTTGGCGAGACCCGGCTGTGGCCGGTCTCGCCGTTCGACCTCGCCGACGCGCACCGCTGCCCGTCGTGCTTCGCCGCCATCTCGGCGGCCACGTGCCCGGTCTGCGGCTTCGCGCTGACCGATCCGCGCGCCGCCGGTGTGCTGGAGCTCGGCCGCCAGATCGTCTCGGTCGAGCTCGCGCGCCAGCAGCTGATGGACGAGATCCGCCTGGCCTCGGCGTCGAGCGGGTCGCTCACAGGGGTGCCGGCCGAGACGACGGATGCCGCGGTCCCGCAGCTCGTGGCGGCCGGCACGGTCGTCGACCCGGCCGTGAGCCCGTCGGCCGTCGCATCGTCGGCCGCCCTCGACCCCGCCGTGATAGCCGAAGTCGCCTCGCCCGCAGGAGACCCCACCACGGCTCTGCCGGCCGATCCGGAAACGGATGCCGCCTGGTGGAACTCCCCGACCGCGGCGGCCCCCTCCGGTCCGCTCGACACAGCGGCCCCCGTTGCCGGGACCGCGCCGGTCGCACCGGAGCCGGTGCCGTCCTGGACTCCCGGTGGCGCGGAACCCGCCGCACCGCAGGGGGTGACGGCATCCGCTCCTCGTCGGCGGCTGACGGTGCCGGTGCTGCTCCTGATCGTGGGCGTCTCGCTCGTGGGCGTCGCGGCGGTGTTCTTCCTGCTGCTGGCATGGTTCGTGGCGGGCATCGAGATGCGGGCGCTCATCATCGGAGGCATCACGCTCGCGACGGTCGTCCTCGCCTCGTGGCTGCGGCGCCGCGACCTGGGTGCGACGGCCGAGGCGATCGGCGTGCTGGGCGTCGGCCTGCTCGCGCTGGATGCCTGGGCGGTGCGGGCCAACGACCTCTGGGGGGCGGGCTCTACGGATGCCGCGGTCTACGCGGGCGCCGCAGCACTCGTCGTCGCCGTCGTGTGCCGGCTGTGGGCGAGGATCTCGGGTCTGCGCGGTCCCGATCTCGCCGCATCGCTCGCACTTCCGGCCGGTGTCGCCTTCCTCGTGGGCGGCCTGGTCGACCTCCCTGTCGGCGAGGCCGTGACCGCAGGATTCCTCGGCGCCGCCGTCGGCGGCCTCGCGCACGCGCTGCCCGCGCCGTGGTCGGCGGCGAGGTCGGGCGCGGCCGGGACCCCCGAGCGCCTCATCCTCGCGCTCGCGGGGATCGGCTCGCTCGTCGGCGCCGCGGTGACCGCCGCGTTGGCGACGGGCGACGCGGCCCCCGTGATCGTGTGGTCGAGCGCGCTCGTCGCGGTGCTGGGGGCTGCCCACGCATGGGCGGCGCATCCCCGCACCGGCATCGAACCCCTTCCCGGAGCCGTCGTGATCGCCGGCGCGGCCTCGAGCGTCGCGGCGGCGGTCGCGGGCATCGCGGGCTGGCAGCTCGCCCTGCGGCTCGAGGAGCCCCTCTACACGCTGCTCATCGGACCGGTCCTGCCCGTGATCATCGCGGTCGCACTCGACGTCGCACGCGCGCGCCGCGCGTCGGTCAGACTGCTTCCGCCTGCCCTCACCGCCGCGGTCATCGCCGGCGCGTCGATCGCGGGCGCTCTCGTCGCCTGGCTGTTCCAGGCCCGGTCGGCGGTCGCCTCGGGATGGACGCTCTGGCAGACGAACGCCTTCACCCTCCCGGTCTCGGCGCCCGAAGCGCCCGCGATGTCCGCTGCGGCGGCGGTCGTGATCGCCGGGCTCCTGTTCGCCGCACCCACCCTGCGCCGGCCGGTGCTCAGCGACCTGCGCGCCGTGGTCGTCGCCGTGCTCCTGCTCGCGGCGGCCGCGCGCACGGCCATCCCGGCGGTGGTCGTCGGCACCGCCCTGCTCGTCGCCGTCGCGAGCCTCGTCGGCGCCGCCCGCGCCTCGGCCCGCACCGGCGGAGCCGATCGTGTCGTCGGTGTCGCCCGACGTCGATCTCGCCCAGGACGCCTCGCCGCTGCCCGGGGCGCATCGGGGAGGATTCCAGCGGCTGCCCACGGCGCCGGTCCCCGTCACCGTGGAGACGGCGCCCGCTGAGCCCGGCGGCGAGTTCACGCCCGATGACTCGTCGTGGCAGGCGACAGACTCGGCGTTCCACAGCGGTCTGGCGGGCTGGGCTCTCGCCTTCGCGGTCGTCGGCCTCATCGTGTCGATGTTCGTGGGCTGGGGCTTCCCCATCGGGTTGGTGGCGGTGGTCTCGGCCATCATCGCGCTGCGGCGTCCGCTCGAGAACCGAGCGGTGGCGGTCTGGGCGATCGCTCTCGGGACCCTGTCGATCCTGTACAGCGCGGGCTGGCTGCTCTACACGGCCATGCGCGCGAACCTCCTCGGCTGACGCGGTCTCGGGTTTGGGGCGCATCCCGTGCGTTCGGGGCGTGCGTCGTGCGCCCCGGATCGACGCGATGCGCCCCGAACCCCTGTCGATGACGCCGACCGCGCCGGGAGGAAGGTCAGAGGCGGTCGGCGAGGATCGCGGTGCGCCGGTTTCCGATGCGCGTGAGCAGGAGGGTCGCCGACTGTGATCCGCGAAGCTTCAGGCGCGGGCGCAGGACGGCGGGGTCGACATCCACCCCGCGCTTCTTGATCTCCAGACGCCCGATGTCACGCTCCCGCAGAGCTTTCGAGAGCGCCTTCACGTCCGCCGGCAGCACCTCGCGCACGCGGAAGGTCGAGACGAACGGCGATGTGAGGGCGGCATCCGACGTCAGGTAGGCGATGTGCTCGTCGAGCATCCCGGCCTCGAGGCTTCGGGCGACGTCGCCGATGAGGCGGGCACGGATGACCGCCCCGTCGGGCTCGTGCAGGTAGGCGCCGAGTGCGCGAGGAGGCTCGTCCGCGGCATCCGTCTCGGCCGTCAGTTCGTGCGCCCGCGCGCCCTCACCGCCGTCGCTGCGGATCACGAGGGCCGCTCGGCGCACGCCCTCGCGCGCGAGCGCGCCCGACCACAGCACCAGTTCGATCGTCGACCCGTCGGCGCTCACCCACTGCGCCTCGACGTCGTCGGGGATGAGGTCGCGATCGAGCCCGGGGCCCAGCTTCACGCCGGTCGGAAGGCGTCGCGCCACGTCGAAGACCCAGTCCAGCGACGGCGACCAGTCGTCGGGACGGGTGCGGCTGGTCTCGGTGTGGCCGGCAGTCCGGCGTGCGGGGTCGAGCCAGACGGCGTCGATGCCGGTGAGGTCGGTGTCCTGCGCGCTGCCGTGCCGCACCTCGACATCGGTGCCGAACGGGGCGAGGTTGTACGCGGCGATCCCCGCCGTCACC